>CAVBFA010000022.1:0-29191 GCA_963594595.1 Oscillibacter sp.
GGCATATACTATGATATCGTCTTTGGGCAGGAATTCGTTGGCTATCTTCACCGCCGCCTGCAGATATCCGCCGCCATTGTCCTGCAGGTCGAGAATGAGGTCTTTCATTCCCGCAGCCTTCAGTTTGTTTACGGCAGTCATGAATTCATCGTATGTAGTGGCTCCGAAACTGCCGATGCGTATGTATCCCACTCCCGGACGTATGATATACGATGCGTCGAGGCTCTTCACCGGAATCTTGTCACGCTTCACGTTGAAGATCAGCGTGTCTGCCACTTCGCGCCTCACCACAGAGAGCTTCACCATAGTACCCTTCGGTCCGCGCAGCCTCATCATAATCTGGTCACGCGGCATCTTCACTCCCGATATCGCCGTGTCGTTTACTGCCACGATGCGGTCGCCGGCAACGATGCCTGCCTTCTGCGACGGACCTTTGGCAATGGTCTGGATTACGAGCAGAGTGTCTTCCACCATGTTGAACTGCACTCCGATGCCGTCGAAGTTTCCCTGCAACGACTCGTTCATCTGCTTCGTCTCCTTCGGTGTGGTGTATGAGGAGTGAGGGTCGAGCTTGTCGAGCATTCCTCTGATGGCATCCTCCACGAGTTTGTTCTCGTCTACGGAGTCTACATAGAAATTGGTGACGAGCATCTCGGCGAGCTGCAATTTACGCATCGGACTGTCTTTGTCCATTCTCACCTGCAACTGTGCCGAAGCCCCGATGGCAAACATTGCCATAGCGAGGCATATCAAACAATAAATGTTTCTTTTCATGTTATTATCCTTTGCTTTGTTTCGCATGTCCATGCCATGCCGTTTTTTATTATCTCCCGACGGGCATCACGCTGCAGGTGCCGGTCGGCAACGCCAGAATGGAGACGGTTAGAATTCTTCCTCCTCCGGTCTGTCTTCTTCTATCACGAGGTTGTCTATGATGAAGTTCTGACGCTCCGGCGTGTTCTTTCCCATATAATATTGCAGGAGCTTATGCACCTGGTCCGTCTTGTGCAGCGTCACCTGTTCGAGGCGCATCTCGGGTCCGATGAAGTTCTTGAACTCGTCGGGACTGATCTCTCCGAGTCCTTTGAATCGCGTTATCTCCGGATCGGGTCCCAGTTCCTGTATTGCGTCGAGGCGTTCCTCTTCGGTGTAGCAGTAGCGGGTCACGAAATCCCCCTTTCCCGTTGCCGCCGCCTTCACAGTCTTCGACTTTATCTTCGTCTTCTTGTTTCTCACACGGAACAGAGGTGTCTGCAACACGAACACGTGCCCCTTCTTTATCAGATCGGGGAAGAACTGCAGGAAGAACGTGATGATGAGCAGTCGGATGTGCATTCCGTCAACATCGGCATCCGTCGCCACAATCACCTTGTTGTATCTCAGCGTGTCGAGTCCGTCCTCTATGTCGAGGGCAGCCTGCAGCAGGTTGAACTCCTCGTTTTCATACACCACCTTCTTCGTCAGTCCGAAGGAGTTCAGAGGTTTTCCCCTGAGCGAGAACACCGCCTGTGTGTTCACGTCGCGGCTCTTCGTGATGCTTCCGCTTGCCGAGTCGCCCTCGGTGATGAATATGGCGCTCTCCTCCTTGCGGTCGTCTTTCACGTCGCTGAAGTGTATGCGGCAGTCGCGGAGTTTCCTGTTGTGCAGGTTGGCTTTCTTTGCCCTCTCCCTTGCCAGCTTTGTCACTCCTGCCATCGCCTTGCGTTCCTTTTCGCTCGACTGTATCTTCTGGAGCATCACCTCTGCCACGTCGGCATTGCGGTGGAGGAAGTTGTCCACTTCTGTCTTTATGAAGTCGCCCACATATTTGTTCACGGTCACTCCGTCGGGGCTCATGGTCTGCGAACCGAGCTTTATCTTGGTCTGGCTCTCAAACATCGGCTCCTCCACATTGATGGCGATGGCTCCGACGAGTCCGTTTCGGATATCCGTGTATTCAAAGTTCTTGTTGAAAAACTCCTTTATCGTCTTTGCCAGATGCTCCTTGAATGCGCTCTGGTGTGTACCGCCCTGTGTGGTATGCTGTCCGTTGACAAACGAGTGGTATTCCTCTCCATACTGTCCGGTGTGAGTGAAGGCGATTTCGATGTCCTCTCCCTTCAGATGCACGATGGGATACAGTCCGTCGGTGGTCATCGTGTCGTTGAGCAGGTCTTTGAGTCCGTTGCGGCTCAGTATCCGTCTGCCGTTATACATTATGGCGAGTCCCGTGTTCAGGTAGGTGTAGTTACGGAGCATCGTCTCTATGATGTCGTCGTGGAAGGAGTAGTTCTTGAAGAGTTTTGCGTCTGGCTCGAAGTATATGTATGTTCCGTTCTCGTCGGTAGTATCCTCTGTCACGTCGGTCTTCAGCTCTCCCCTCTCGAATGTCAGGGCTCTCACCTTGCCGTCGCGATACGACTTCACCTCGAAGTTCAGGCTCAGGGCGTTTACCGCCTTTATACCCACTCCGTTGAGTCCCACGCTCTTCTTGAACGCCTTTGAGTCGTATTTTCCTCCCGTGTTGAGCATGCTCACCGCCTCTACGAGTTTTCCCTGCGGAATGCCTCGTCCGTAGTCGCGCACGCTGACGCGGAGGTGTTCGTCGATGTCCACCTCTATGCGTTTGCCTTGGTTCATGCGGAACTCGTCGATGGAGTTGTCCACCACCTCTTTGAGCAGCACGTAGATGCCGTCTTCGGGCAGTGATCCGTCACCGAGTCTTCCGATATACATTCCGGGACGTGTGCGTATGTGCTCCATGTCGGAAAGGTGTCGGATGCTTTCATCGGTGTATTGCACCTGTGGCTCTTGTGGTTCTTGTTGTTCTTGGTTTTCTATATTGATTTCGCTCATGGTTGATGTTTTACGAGTTGACGAGTTGGTTTTCCCCATCCTGGCCTTCCCTCTTGGGGAAGGAACAGGGCTACAGGCATTACTTTATCTCCTTGATATAGCAGCGGCGCCTCTTGTGGTTTTCACAGTCGAGATACTGCCACTGGCTCTGCACCTTGTCGTTTGCCTCCATCTCCACATGTGTCTCTCCCCATTCATATCCGCGCTCCACATATCTCGGGATGAGGTCGGCAAAGAGGAGCGAGTTGGCTCCCTTGGCACGGTATTCGGGCAGTATGCCCACGAGCAGCAGGTCCACTATCTTGGTGTGTCCGAACTTGAGGGCTCTGAGGATATGCCACCATCCGAATGGTGTGAGTCTGCCTCTGCGGCATTTCTGCAGCGCCTTGGCAAGCGACGGCAGCGTGATGCCCACTCCCACGATTTTCTTGTCGGAGTTCCAGTCCTCTATCAGCGTGATGAGGTCGAGGTCTGCCATCGGGAAATACATGCCGATGTACTGTTTTATCTGTTTGTCGGACAGTTCCGAATACCCATAAAGTCCGGCGAAGGTCTCATTGATGATCTCGAAGATCCGTCTGCCGTAGCCCTCTTTGAAGATTTCCCGTTTGGTGAGTTTCTTCACGTGCAGGTTGTAGCGTTTCTCTATGAGAGAAGCCACCTTGGCGTATTTCTCCGGCACGGTCTTTGGCACGAAGAGCTTGAACTCCACGTAGTCGTTGTCTTTCTCAAATCCGCCGAGCCTCTCCATGTGTTTTGGATAATAGTCGTAGTTGTATATCGTCGCCATGGTGCCGAGCTGGTCGAATCCCATAGTGAGCATTCCCTCGGGGTCCATATCGGTGAATCCGAGCGGTCCCACCACGTGTGTCATACCCTTCTCCCTGCCGTATTGCTCCACGGCATCGAGGAGCGCCCCCGACACGTTGATGTCGTCGACGAAGTCTATCCATCCGAAGCGCACGTCGTTTCTTTCCCACTTCTTGTTTGCCTTGTGGTTTATGATGGCTGCCACGCGGCCCACCATCTTTCCCGTAGCCTTGTCGAAAGCCATATAGTATTCTGCCTCGCAGAACTCGAAGGCTGCATTCTTGTCTTTGCTCAGCGTATTCATATCGTCGCTGAACAGGTTGGGGGCGTCATACGGACTGCCCTCATACAGGTCGTAATGGAAGTCGATGAACGCCTTCAGGTCTGCTTTCGTGCTGACTTTTCTTATTTCTATTGATGACATATTCAATAATACTCAAGTTAACTCTCCACATGTGTTTGCGCTGAAGACAAAACCACATCGCAGGCATCCCTCAAGTGAGTGGTGCCCATAAGGTAGCCTTCTTGTCATGTGTATAATATAATATTGTTTTAAAACGAAGGCAAAATTACGGTTTTTTGCGGAAAGAAACAAATTTTGCCCTGCTTTTCGCACTATAGGTCTGTCTGCCGTCCCATCAGCTGCCGCCGGCAAAACAATATTGAAATCCGGACGTCGCACCAAGTATTTGTACAAATAATATTGGAATGCGGAGAAAAGAGAGTACCTTTGCAGCCAAAATTCTAACTTATGACAACCGGACAAAGAAAAATCAATATTCAACAGAAGAACAAATATTCTTATCACTACCGTATGCTGCTGTCGCTCGGAATACCTATCGTCGTGGGACAGGTGGGCACCATAATCCTCGGATTTGCCGACACGCTGATGGTGGGCCATCATAGTGTGATGGAACTGGCGGCAGCGAGTTTCGTAAACACGATAATGGCGATTATCCTCGTGCTGGCACTGGGATTCAGCTACGGACTGACGCCAATGGTGGGACAGCTCTTCGGAAGGGGCGAGAGGGAGAAGATTGGTTCGGTGATGAAGAACGGACTGGCTGCCGGCACTCTCATTTCCTTCATTCTGCTCGGCGTGCTCACGGCGGTGTATCTGAACGTTGACAAGCTGGGGCAGCCTGTAGAACTGCTGCCGCTCGTCAGACCGTATCTGCTGGTGAACATGATTTCCGTGCCGTTCGCCTGCTGGTTCAATTCGTTCAAACAGTTCTACGACGCCATCGGCAACACAAAGATGTCGATGTATATCCTGCTGGCGGGCAACGTTGCCAACATCGTGGGCAACTACCTGCTCATCTATGGTCCCGGACCGCTGCCGGAACTGGGACTGCTCGGAGCCGGACTCAGCACTATGCTCAGCAGAGTGATGATGTTCGTGGTGGCATTCGCCATATTCATGACATCAAAGAGATATAAGGTATATAGCCGTTCGTTCAGAGAGGCGCGTCTCTGCGGCGAAGCGTTCCGCAAGGTGAACAAGCAGAGCTGGCCCGTGTCGCTGCAGATGGGAATGGAGTCGGCGGCGTTCTCACTTACGGGAGTGCTGGTGGGATGGCTCGGCACCACGGCACTGGCTGCCCATCAGGTGATGATCACTGTATCACAGGTGTTCTTCATGGTATACTACGGCATTGCCGCTGCGGTGTCGGTGAGAGTGAGCTTCTACGTGGGACAGAACGACATCACGGAACTGCGACGCGTCACGGCTGCCGGATTCCACATCATCTGCATGATAGGATGCGTGGTGAGCATACCGGTGTTCCTGTTGCGCCACGAAACGGGATTCATCTTTGCCAACGACGCCACGATAGCCGAAATCTGCGCCCATGTCACGCTGATAATGATTGTGTATCAGTTTGGCGACGGCATGCAATGCTGCTATGCCAACGCGCTGAGAGGCACGGGCCACGTGCAGCCGATGGTCTACATCGCCTTCGTTGCCTTCGTGCTTGTGTCGCTGCCTTGCAGCTGGCTCCTGGGCATACACATGGGATACGGAATAATGGGAATATGGGGAGCCTTCCCCGTGGGACTCACCGTGGCAGGCGTGCTCTACTACATCTTCTTCCGGCGCCAGGTGGCGCGGCTGGAGCATGGAGAGCAAGGGATTCAGGCTGCATAGCGAGTGGATTCCAAATGGAAATCAGCAAGTAGCTCCAAACGGTAATTACGCCGTTTACCACAAATATACATCAGTAAGTCTAACCCAAAAGGTCTTCAGTAAGTTTACCCCCAAACGTCAATCATCGCGTTTGGGGTTTATGTTATATTCTGCTGCCAGCCCAAACGGCAACCAGACCAAGTCCTACGCTGAGCGAAGCATATAGGGCAAGGGGCAGCAGATTGTCAGCACGCATGAGCGAGAGACTCTCGTTCATGAATGTGCTGAAGGTGGTGAAGCCGCCGCAGAAGCCTACGGTGAGCAGCAGCCGCATGTCGCCGCTGATGCCCCAGCGGTCTGATGCGCCATAGATTGCTCCGATAAGGAGGCAGCCAACCACGTTGACGACCAGTGTACCTACGGGGAATGCCGCAGACGATGCTTCTTGAAGCCATTTCGAAACGAGATAGCGCAACACGGAACCCACGGCTCCGCCTGATGCCACGAGAAGGATATTTTTTATCATTGTTTTTTCTTAGTTTACGAATAGGCTTGCAAAGTTATTCACTTTTACGCTATCCTGCAAAAATCTCAAAAAAATATGAGGTTCCAATCATACCAAGTTATTTTTTCACCGTCACATAACGCCCCGACAACGCCGTCCTTAACAATCTAACACACTGATTTCAACTACATTTACGGTCTTTGTGTTAATAATATTTTAAATATGTATGTATTTTTTTGCAAGACAAAGAATTTAATCTATCTTTGCTCAATGCAAAAGAGCATGGAGCATTTGGCTCCGGCAGTCTCACAGTCCTGGTTGAAGGACACAGGAGGCTGGGCTCCGGTATCATTTCTTTATTTGCAGCAATAATTATTTAAATCATTACTTCTGAAAAATGAAATTACACAAGACCCTTGCATTGGCGGCTCTGTTGTTCTGCTCAGCGCAGAACGGATTCGCCGTGAAAGCTTACCCTGGAGTAATCAAGGCAAAGCAGGCCGACGGTACGGAGATTTCTATCCGTCTGCACGGCAGCGAGCACGGACACTACACTACGACAGTGGACGGATATCCCTTGCTCTACAATGAAGTGACAAAAAACTATGAGTATGCCACCATCGTCAGCGGGAAGCTGAAGAGCAGCGGCATCGTGGCAACGAACTCCGAGCGACGTTCGCCACAGGCCACGGAACTACTCAAATCCATAAATAAGGAGACCGCGCAGCAGCTGGCAATGGAAATGAGCCTGCAGAAGCGTGTGGGTCAGCAGACATATGCCAAGAAGGTGTCACCAAGACCTAAGAAGGCGCTTATGAACAATTTCCCCCATTTCGGAGAACAGCACTCGATAGTCATCCTGATGGAGTTCAACGACAAGTCGTTCTCCACGATGAAGGACCCAAAGGAATACTACGACGGAGCGATGAACAAGGAGGGATTCACCGCCATCAACGGTGCTACCGGCAGTGCCAGAGACTTCTTCATAGCAAGCTCTCACGGACAGTTCAAGCCAACCTTCGACGTATACGGCCCGGTGAAGATAGACTACGGACAGCATGACGCCGGCGACGGTACCTACTTCACTCCTATCAACATGGGAACATTCGTGAAGGCTGTGGTGGAGGCTATCGACGACCAGGTGGACTTCGCGCAGTATGACCACGACGGCGACGGATACGTAGACAACATCTATATCTACTACGCTGGAAAGGGTTCTGCCGACTCCAACGACGCCAACACCATCTGGCCTCACGCTTTCACCATGAATGAATGGGGAGTTGAGGTGAAGACCAAAGACGGAGTGGGCATCAACAGCTACACCTGCAGCAACGAGGAAGACGGACTGAGCGATGGCCTCACCACCGGTATCGGAACTTTCGTGCATGAGTTCGGCCACTGCCTCGGATTCATGGACCACTACGACACCGGCGGCGTATACTCTTCTTACACCCCCGGCAGCTGGGACACCATGGCGTCTGGTTCATACAACAACAACAGCAATACTCCCCCACTCTATTCTTCATACGAATGCTACGAGCTGGGATGGCTGAAGCCTGAGGTGATAACAAGAAGAAGCGGCGACCTGAACGAGCTGCCTTATCTGGGAGAATCCAACAAGGCATACATGATACAGGTGCCCGGCAACGAGAACGAATACTATCTGCTGGAGAACAGACAGAAAAAGGGATGGGACGCATACCTGCCCGGTTCGGGAATGCTCGTATGGCACATCGACTACGACGAGGATTTATGGAGAGACAACAAGGTGAACACCATCGGCAAGCACCAGCGCGTGGACATCGTGGAGGCTAACGGCAGATACTCCGGAACAGGATACTATCAGACGGGAGTGCCTTTCCCCGGTTCTGACAATGTGACGGAATACTCGTTCAAGTCGTGGGACGCCGTGCATCTGCTCGACATCGACAAGATCAGCGAGACCAACGGACTGGTGTCGTTCTATGTCAAAGGTGCTGACTCTGGAATCACCAAGCCGGAGTTCACTGCAAGCAACGAGAGATACAACGGCTTCGACCTGTCGTGGAACAAGGTGGAGAAAGCCGAGAACTATCTGCTCAACGTGAAGAAGGTGAACGAGGACAACTCGCTGACCGACCTGGAGGACTACACCGACAAGACCGTGACCGGAGAGAATGTCTCAGTAGAGGGTCTTGAGCAGGAGACTACATATCAGGTGAGCCTGGCAAGTTGCAACGGTTCTTACATCACAGACGCTGACACCAAGGAGGTGAAGACAACAGAGAAATTCTTCACCGACGAAAAGGTGAAGAACATCGTGGAGAAGGATGTGACGAAGACTTCGTTCAGCGCTTCATGGGACGCCATCGACGGTGCCCAGGACTATGTGGTGAACCTCGAAAAGGTTGCCTACGACGGAGAGAAGATGACTTCTTCCTACGACTTCACCGACAGAATGGACGGAATGCCGGCAGGATGGGAAACAAACTGCAAGAACTTCAGCAGCAGCAAGGGAACATTCGGCGAAGCTGCTCCATCGCTGAAGATGACGGCAAACGGCAACTACCTCTCGATGTCGCTCGAAGGAGCCAAGGTGAACAACCTGGATTTCTGGTATTACGTAAGCTCTGCATCCGAGGGCTCTACAGTGGAGGTGCAGGCGCTGCGCAACGGACAATGGATCACAGAGAAGACCATCGACGCATCTGAGAAGACAAAGGAGAACCTGTCGCTCAACTTCAACGCTGCCGACAAGGTGAGAATATTGTTCAACCGCACAGGAACGGCTTATGTAGTGATCGACGACGTAAGCATCAGCGGCAAAAAGCAGAGCGGTTCAAAGATTGACAGATACACAGAGAAGAGCGTGGGCGAAAAGGCTGAAGCCTCGTTCGACGGACTGGAGGAGGCAACAACATACTGTCTCACTGTATACGGAGTGAAGAACGGAGAGAAGACCATCACTTCCGACAAGCACTACGTGACAACAGCCGACGACGTGTCGGGCATCAACAGCGTAAACGCTTCTGCCGGCGCCACAGAGCAGATCTACGACATCAGCGGCAGACGCATCAACAACGAGCGCAATGCCGAGGGCATCGTGATAAAGAAGAGCAACGGCAAGACCGTGAAGACGACAAAATAAAGAAAACAACTTAACACTCAAATTAATGAAATTCCAAAAACTATTTGCAGCCCTGCTCCTGTCGGCATGCCTCTCGCAGACGGCAACGGCAATACCGGCTTACCCTGGCGTGATAAAGGTGAAACAGGCCGACGGCACGGAGATAAGCATCAGACTCAGAGGCGACGAGTGGGGACACTACACCACGACGGAAGACGGATTCCCGCTGATCTTCAACAAGCTGACAAGCAACTACGAGTATGCCATCATCTCCGGACAGAAACTGGTGAGCAGCAATATCGTAGCTACCGACGCAAGCATGCGCGACCCTAAGGCAATGGCTCTGCTCAACACCATCGACAAGACGGAGGTGGCAAAGATGGCACTGAGCGAGAACTCGGCTACCGCTGCCAAGGGCATCAAGAAGGTGGGAGGCAAACCGCAGAAAGTTCTCATGAACGACTTCCCTCACTTCGGCGAACAGCACTCCATCGTTATCCTCGTGGAGTTCAACGACCGTTCGTTCTCAACAGTGTCCGATCCGAAACAGTATTACACCGACATGCTGAACAAGGAGGGCTTCACATACGAAAACGGTGCCAACGGAAGTGCAAGAGACTTTTTCATAGCAAGCTCACAGGGACAGTTCAAACCTACGTTCGACGTATACGGACCGGTGAAGATAGACTACTCACAGTATGACTTCGGCGACGGTATGCAGCAAGGAAAAGCTAATGCCGGAACAATCCTGCAGACTGTAGTGGAGAAGCTCGACGAAGAGGGAGCCGTGAACTTCGCGCAGTATGACCACGACGGCGACGGATATGTAGACAACATCTACTTCTACTACGCCGGCTACGGTTCCAACGACTCCGGCTATTCAAACGTGATATGGCCTCACGCCTTCGACATGAGACAGTGGGGAACATACATGAAGACAAAAGACGGCACCGGCATCGGAAGCTACACCTGCAGCAACGAGATCGACGGCACCAACAGAAAATATCCTACTGGAATCGGAACGTTCGTGCATGAGTTCGGACACGTGCTCGGATTCATGGACCACTACGACACCAACAACTCCTACGCCACATACACTCCGGGATACTGGGACACCATGGCATCGGGTTCTTACAACAACAACTGCCACACGCCTCCTCTCTACTCGGCATTCGAATGCGCCGAGCTGGGATGGCTGGAGCTGACAGAGCTCGACAACACGGCAGAGGGCGTGAACGTGCTGAAACCGCTCGCCGATGACTACATGGCATACAAGGTGAACGTGGACGGCAAACCAAACGAGTATTTCATCCTCGAAAACAGAAGAAGAACAAGTTGGGACAGATTCCTGCAAGGCGAGGGAATGCTCGTATGGCATATCGACTACAATTATGACGCATGGGTGAACAACACGGTGAACTCTATTTCTAACCATCAGCGCATAGACATCGTGGAGGCCGGCAACGTGCAGTCTAACGACTACTACGAGCAGGAGACAGTGCCATTTCCAGGTTCGGGCAACGTCAGCTCACACGACTTCAAGGACTGGAGCGGCACATCCGCCATCTATCTCGACAAGATAAAGAAAAACGGCAACAACGTGGAGTTCATCATCAAGGGTTCTGACCAGGGTCTTGCTGCCGTGGCTGATGTCAACATCGACAGGGTGACATACAAGAGCATCGAGTGTTCTTGGCAGGCTGCCGACAAGGCTACGGAATACGTGGTGAGTCTCAAGAAGGTGAGCACCGACAACGACGGCAACGAGATTCTCATCGACATACCTGCATACAACAACCTGAAGATCACGGCAACAAACTTCGAGTTCGACGACCTTGATTATGACACTGAGTATGCAGTATGCGTTTCAAGCAGCATCGGCACATTCAAGAAGAAGCCTACCATCACGAAGACTGCCACAAACTCACTGCCATTCAATATGACTCAGGTGAAAAACGTGCAGATAAGTGATCTGTCACCAGTGTCGTTCACGGCCTCTTGGGACGCTCTTGCCGACGCTCAGGGCTACAAGCTCTACCTGATGAGAAACTACTACGACGGCGAGAAGATCTCTACCGCATATGACTTCACCAATGAAATATCCGGCATGCCGGAGGGATGGCTTTCATCTACAAACCTCCTCGGCACGAATGATGGCTTCTACGGTGTGGCAAGTCCGTCACTGCGATTCACCCAGAAGAACAAGTATCTCGTCATGTCAAACGGCGGTGCAAACATCACCAACGTGAAATTCTGGATGAGAGCTCAGCAGCCTGGCAAGGGTTCAAAGCTCGAGGTTTATATCGAGAACGGTGACGAGTGGAAGCTGGCTGACGAGATTACACTGACATCGGGCAACGGCGAGGTATACAACATCGAGGTTGATCCTACTACGGCTGTGAAACTGCAGTACAACCGTCGTTCATCTGGTATTCTCTACATCGACGACGTAGAGGTGAGCGGCAATCAGCAGAGAGACTTCCCTGTGGTTAATGGCAAGGAGACTAAAGATACTGGCATGACATTCGACGCCCTTGATTCCAACGCTTACTACACTCTGACCGTTTCCGGAATAAGCAACGGAATAGAGAGCCTGAAGTCTGACTCTGTACAGGTGAAGACTCTCAACGGCACCGACGGCATAAAGGGTGCTACAGTGACAGAGGTGAACGGCAACACTGCTATCTTCTCTATCGACGGCAAGCAGATTGAAAAACTGCCAGCCGACAGGTCGGTATTCGTAATCAAGCAGAACGGCAAGTCTGTAAAGGCTACAAAATAAGCCATGACATAACTGACGACAGTAAATAGTCAGAACATCATCATAATCGGCATGACGTATCACACGTTGTGCCGATTTTATTTTGATCATACCTCGTGAATGTCAATTATTATTAGTATCTTCGCAAGGTCGTTTGACCCAAATCGGTCATTAGGGCTTGCTTGGATTTTGATTTTTTAGAAGGATGGATTTTGTTTGTCTCTTAATGAGTAATAGCGGGCTATTGCGAATTAAAAACAGGCAAAAGCACCTTATAAAAAACAAAAGACTGCAAGCAGTATTAAAATACTACATTGAACGGCCTGATGACCGATTGGGGGTTGACAATATTCATATAACCATCAGCATAACACCGAAAAAATCCATCTGCCAATGAGACACGACAAACTCGAAAAGGAACTCCAACTGCTTCTGCTGCTCTCAGAGAACAGAAGCTACTCCGTAGAACAACTATGCAGGAAGATGGAGACATCGAAACGCAACCTGTATTATTACATCGAATTCTTCCGCGATGCCGGATTCAAGGTGGAGAAATACGGCAACTGCTACTCCATCGACAGGTCGTCGCCGTTTTTCGGCAGACTGATAGAGAAGATTTCCTTCACCGAAGAGGAGGCTATCGTCATCAGCCGCCTGCTCAACAAGGTGAAGAAGAAGAACGCCATCGTGGAGACGCTGAAAAAGAAGATGGAGCGGTTTTATGACCTCGGAATACTGGCAAAGGACTCTCTCAGCGACAAGGACTCCCACATCATCAGCGTATTGCACGACGCGATAAAACATGAGAACCAGGTGGTGATACGCGGTTATTCGTCGCCTCACAGCAAGACGAGGAGGGACAGGCTCGTGGAGCCGTTCATGCTCATGGACAGCAACAGGGAGGTGAGATGTTTCGAACCGGACTCCGGACTGAACAAGACGTTCAAGATAGTGCGCATGGACGATGTGGAGGCGCTGTCTGACAACTGGGCTTTCAAAGACAGACACAAGCAGATGTTCACCGACGCCTTCATGTTCAGTTCTGAAGAGACAACAAGGGTGGAGATGCGTCTCGGACAACTGTCTCACGACCTAATGGCTGAAGAATTTCCGCGCACCATACACCACATGACGCAAGAGGAAAACGGAACATGGCTGCTCTCGCTCGATGTCTGCAGCTACATAGGCATCGGGCGCTTCGTGCTCGGACTGTTCGATGACATCGAGGTATTGGGCGACGAGGGTTTCAAACGGTATCTCAAGGAGAAGCTCGACAAATTCAGCGGTATTCTCGCATAATCTGAAATAGGAATAACAGCTATCGAAATCACCCCCAAACATCAACGACAAGCATTACCTCTAATTTCCCCCATAGCGTGGGGAATGAAACCCCACATTAGGGGGTTCTGTTCCCCACGCTGTGGGGAAAATTCTGGCATATATTTTTATCATCGTAATTATCCCGAATCGGTCATTGGGAATTGCTTGGTTTTTCGTTTTTTCAGCGACAGTAAAAAAAATAACTTGGTATGATTTGAGCCTCATATTAAGGGATTACATTTTCCACTCAAATTGAAACAAGTCATTATTTTACCATCACTTAGAAGAGTGATTTTTGCTCGGCTTATCCCAATCCCCTACGGTTCGTTGCCCATCCCGAAGGGCCGCATCACTCCATAGCCGCCAATCATACGCATTGCGAGCCACACCAGCACGACGACGCCATAAGCCGCCACTACCTGCCACGAACTTATGGCGATATTCTCTATGCTCGCCATCGGCAGACCGGCAATAAGGGCGAGGGCATCGTTGAGGAGCTGGGCTGCCGAACCGAGTCCATAAGCCAGCAGACCGCTAACCACCGGCTGCCACGACAGCAGAAACATCGCCAGGGCACCATACAGCAGGAGCATCGCCATGGGGATGGCAATGAAATTGGTGAGAAGGAAATAGCAGGAGAACCTGCCGAAATAATATGCCGTAAGGGGCGACACTCCCAACTGTGCGGCAAGCGACACCGTAACCATTCCACTGACCCAGCGCATGGGCTGGCGTTGCCAGAGAGGCGACGGGAACAGGAGGCGCTCCATCTGCGGAACGAAGAGCAATATCGAGGCTACGGCTATGAACGACATCTGGAACCCTACATCGAAAACACTCATCGGACTCACCGCCACCACTACGAATGCCGCCAGCGCAAGGTGGTCGAGAGAGAGACTCTCCCTGTTTGCCACCGCCACTACGCTACATACCGACAGCATCAGCGCCGACCTGACGGCAGAGACGGGTAGCCCGACAATCATGACATACCACCACACCGTGGCAATGGCGAGAAGCCGCGCCGCTATACGCAGACGGAACAGTCGCCTGCCATCGAGCAGAAGCATCAGCAGAGTGTATATGATGGCTATATGCAGACCTGAAAGCGCCAGCACATGCGACGCTCCCGACACGCTATACACCGTGCGCACATGCCGGTCTATCATCCCCTTGTCGCCAAGGGTGAGGGCTGAAATCACAGCGAGACTGGCACCCGACACATCGCCTCTGCTGAACTGAGCAAGCAGGCGCTGACGGAAGGCAAGCAGATGCAGCCGCAACCGATGCCACATGGGAATGGAAGTGGCGGAAATCTGTTTCGCCTTCATGTCGGAAGCATAAACGAATGTCTGCGCCCTGAAGCCCTGGGTCTGGAGATAACGGGAATAGTCAAATCGCCGTTCTGACGCCGTGGCAGTTTTTTTCTGTCCCGGCTTCGTAGAATAGTTTCTCTGTCCGGGCATTGTGAAAACCGACAATGCCTCTATGCCGCTGCCAATGCCGAGGCGGCATGTGTCGAGACCGGCAATGCTGACCTTCGCCATAAAAGGAGAAACGCGGCGGTCTGCCACATCCACCACGAGGGCGTCGAAACTGACCACCCTGCCGTGTCTTTGCGGAGTACTCATCACCACGGCGTCGTATTTCATATAATCAGCAGGCGGAACACCTGTGGCATACTCCCGGTTGAGAGTCGTCACAAATGCTCCGCCAACGAATGCGAACAGGAATGCCAAGCAGGATGATGACCTGCCGCTATCCATAATCAGGAGTGACACCAAGCCCACGACCACCGCCACAAGTCCCCAGCCAAGGGGCTGCACTGGCAGATGGAGGAGCGACGCCATCACTACTCCCGAGAGGAATGGCACCGCAATGCGCAGGAATACGCTGCGGCGGTTTTTCATAATGCTTCAGAATTAGCCGTCATCAGTCCATTGAGGTCTCGCCTATCTCTCTCGCCTTCTCGCCGTATTTCCTTATCCATACCACAAACCACACCATTGCGATGACGACGGTGAGGATGCCGAGGTAATATGCCAGGTCTTCCTGCAGTCCGAATGCCTGCTTGGATATGAAGAGATATGTGGAGCAGACGCCTGTCATGAACAACGCAGGAAGGAGCGTTATGACGTATGGTTTGGTCTTACGCACGAGATACACGGTGATTGCCCACAGTGTGAACACAGAAAGGGTCTGGTTTGACCATCCGAAATACTGCCATATCACGTTGAAGCCGTCTGGATTGGAACTCTGCCATGCGAGCAGGGCGATGGAGACAACGAAGATGGGCAGGCAGACATACAGGCGGTTCATCTTCGGCTTCTGGTTGAGCTTCAAGGCAGACGCCACGATGAGTCTGGCGGAGCGGAAAGCGGTGTCGCCGCTCGTTATAGGGGCTGCCACCACTCCGAGGATGGCAAGCACGCCACCGAGCATTCCGAGCCAGTCCTGGCATACGGTAGTGACCACCATCGGCGCTGACGTATGGAAGCCTTTTGCCGCTGCGAGCTGCTCATAGCCTGGCGTCGGCGAATCGTAGAAGAACCACATTGCCACCGTAGCCCACACGAGAGCCACGAGGCCTTCGGTAATCATTGAACCATAGAATATGGGGCGACCCATCTTCTCGCTCTTCAGGCAGCGCGCCATGAGCGGACTCTGTGTGGCATGGAATCCACTGATGGCTCCGCAGGCGATGGTGATGAAGAGGCATGGGAAGATATTGTCGGTGAACGACGGATCCTGCTCCTTTGCCATGTTGCCAAGACCGTCCCACAGCTCCGGCAACACCGGCATCTTGATGAGAAGCATCACGATGAGGGCTACTGCCATGAAGAGCAGCGAGAAGGAGAATATGGGGTATATCTTGCCGATAATCTTGTCGATGGGGAGCATCGTGGCTACCACATAATAGGCGAATATCACTATTATCCATACGAGCGAACCGCCACTGAGATGGCCGAGGATTTCTGCCGGACTATACACGAACACCGTGCCCACCATGATGAGAAGCACCACGCAGAACACGAGCATCACGTTGCGGGGAGCCTTGCCGAGGTATTTGCCGATGAGGGCGGGCAGGTCGGCTCCGTTGTTACGCATGGAGAGCATACCGCTGAAGAAATCGTGGGTGGCACCGGCAAAGATGCAGCCGAGGATAATCCAGAGGTATGCCGCCGGACCGAATTTGGCTCCCATGATGGCACCGAAGATCGGTCCCGTGCCGGCGATGTTGAGAAACTGGATCATGAAAATCTTCCAGTTTGGCATCGCCACATAGTCGATACCGTCGTTCATCGCCACGGCGGGAGTCTTTCTGTCGTCGGGGGCGAATACTTTGCTTACGAACTTTCCATACAGGAGATAGCCCAGCACAAGGGCCACGAAGCTAATGAAAAATGTTATCATAGGTCTTGATAGTAAACTGTGCGCACGGTCTGCTTGTCTACCAATGACTTATGGCAGAGGGGCGTAACATAGGTTTTGATTATTATTTGTTATTAGATAAATCCTTGGGATTTCAGGGCGTCGAGCATCGTTGCCGACATTGCCTCGTTGTCTTTCTTGGTATAGCGCAGGTCGGTGAACACCTGTGCGAGAGTCTCCTTGTTGTTGATACGCACGAACTCCTCGTTTTCCGGCAGCGCCTCCTTCTCGGCATAATACTTGTCGATGAGCTGCGGAGTGTAGTCGGTGTAGGTCTCTGAGTGGATGATGCTCTGCAGCGGCAGTCTGTCGGTGAGCGGCGGATTCTCGTCGGGCCATCCCAGCGTTATCGTGGCAACGGGCATCACGAGGCGCGGCAGCTTCAGCGTGTCGATTATCTGCTTGGGGTTATACACCGTGGTGCCGAGGAAGCAGTAGCCGAGTCCTTCCTCGTCGGCGAGGTTGCAGAAGGTCTGGGTATACAGCAACGCGTCGGTGGCTGCATTCAGAAACGAGAGCAGATTGTCGTATCCCGGCGTCGCCTTGCGGTTTTCTGCCCATCGCGTGGTGCGGTTGAAATCGGCACAGATGGTGAGCACCACAGGCGCCTGAGTAACCATCGGCTGACAGAAATGCGCCGGTGCGAGTTTCTCTTTCATCTCTGCCGAGCGTGTCACCACCACGCTGTAGAGCTGCAGGTTTCCCATCGTCTGGGTACGCATTGCCTCAGCGAGGAGTCTGTTGAGGAGTTCGTCGCTTACTGGCTTGTCGGAATACTTTCGTATAGTCTTTCTCGTGTTTATCGTTTTCATTCTGTTTTAAGTTTACATTGCTTCAAAATCGTTTCGCCTCCCTATGGGCAAAACATACAGGCAAAGATATACATTATTTCCCGAACTCCGTCATCATCTAAAGAAAAATATAGCATTTTGAATCCGGCATTATTACGGAACTGTCTCCTATACTTCTCGTACGCAGGAGAGATTGTTGTCATATATGAGTGCATGCCGATACTCTAGTTATGCATCAGGCAATCATAAAAAACAGCCGTTTTGCAATGCAAGAGTAAGTTCTCTTGACGTTGCAAAACGGCTGTTTTTATAAATAGAAGCTATGTTATTATCACGTCAAAGCGTTTTCGTGTACGCCGGAAACGGCACGTCCGCTTGGATCGTTCATGTTCTTCCATGCTTCGTCCCACTCCAAAGCAACAGCTGTGGAGCAGGCTACGCTTGCCTCGTGGGGCACGCTGCGGGCAGCGCTCTCGCTTGGGAAATGCTCCTCGAAGATGGAACGATAATAATATTCCTCCTTACAGAGGGGCGTGTTTATCGGGAAACGCTCGGCAGCATGCGCCATCTGCTCGTCGGTCACGGCTTCAGAGGTGATCTTCTTCAGAGTGTCTATCCACGAATATCCCACACCGTCACTGAACTGCTCCTTCTGTCGCCACGCCACCTCTTCGGGCAGCATATCCTCGAATGCCTCACGCACGATGCGCTTCTCCATAGACGCCTTAGGGTCGGAGCCGGGGAGGATGCTGCACATCTTTGCCTTGGGATTGGTGCGCATTGCCACGTCAAGGAACTCCTTGTCGAGGAACGGCACTCGTCCTTCCACGCCCCATGCCGAAAGACTCTTGTTGGCACGCAGACAGTCATACTGATGCAATTTGGAAAGTTTGCGTACAGTCTCCTTATGGAATTCCTCTGCCGAAGGCGCCTTGTGGAAATAGAGGTAGCCACCGAAGATCTCGTCGGCTCCCTCACCCGACAGCACCATCTTGATGCCCATCGACTTTATCACGCGCGCCAGCAGATACATTGGCACGGAGGCACGCACGGTGGTTATATCGTAGGTCTCGATGAAATAGATAACGTCACGAAGGGCATCCAATCCCTCCTGGATGGTATAGTTGATTTCGTGATGCACCGTGCCGATATAGTCAGCCACCTGACGCGCCTTCACCAAATCGGGCGCTCCCTTGAGTCCCACGGCAAACGAATGGAGACGTGGCCACCAAGCCCTGCTTTGGCTGTCTGTCTCGATACGGCGCTCGGCATAGCTCTCGGTGATGGCACTGATTACGCTACTGTCAAGACCGCCCGAAAGCAGCACTCCATAAGGCACATCGCTCATCATCTGGCGTTTCACTGCCGCACAAAGACCTTCACGTATGGCATCGCTGCTGGCAGGATTGTCCTTCACATTGTCGTATTCCATCCAGTCGCGCTTATACCAAGGCTTCATTCCGGGGTCCTTGCTCCAATAATAGTGGCCGGGCAGGAACGGTTCATAACGCTCGCACTCGCCTTCAAGAGCCTTCAGCTCACTTGCCACAAAGACTTTTCCATCGGCGTTATATCCTATATAGAGAGGAATGACTCCGATATGGTCGCGGGCTATGAGGAAGGCATCCTGCTCCTCGTCATAAAGGGCAAAGGCGAAAATGCCGTTCAGGTCTTCAAGAAAGTCAATCCCTTTGTCGCGATAAAGCGCAAGGATCACCTCACAGTCGCTACCTGTCTGAAAATCATAACGTCCCTGATATCTGGCACGGATATCCTTATGGTTATATATCTCGCCGTTGACGGCCAGCACCTGCTTGCCATCCGGCGAGAACAGAGGCTGACCTCCACTCTCAGGATCGACGATGCTCAGACGCTCATGCGCCAGTATGGCACTGCCCGAACAATGTATGCCGCTCCAGTCAGGACCACGGTGGCGTATCTTCTTACTCATGCCCAGAGCCTTGGTGCGCAGCTCCGGCGTCTGTTCTTCTACGTTGAATATTGCTACAATTCCGCACATATATCTTTCTTATTGGAAATTAGCCCCAAAACGGCCATCAGCCGTACGATGTAATATTTCACAACCGCTTGCTGTCTCTTAATACAAGCAAGCCATGATGACCGATTTGGGATAAAGCTACAAAAACTATTTATTCATTCAAATCGACTTCAGATAGCTGTCCACCTTGTGGGCGGCATCACGGCCGCTTGCCATAGCCCTTACCACGAGCGAGGCTCCGTTCAAGGCATCGCCGCAGACGAAGACGTTATCTGGATATTCCGGGTGTTGAGGTTTGAGGAATCCCATTGCAAGGAAGCACGCCTCACACTTTATCACCTCGGGGTCGCCAGCCTCAACCATCAACGGACGGCCTCCCTCTGGATTCGGCTGCCAATCGATGGGCTGCACACGGACGCCACACAACTTTCCGTTCTTGCCGATGAACTCCAGCGTGTTGATGTTCCAGCGGCGCGTACATCCTTCCTCGTGGCTCGACGTGGTCTTGAGCACACGCGGATAGTTCGGCCATGGATTCTTCGGGTCGTCGGGACCCTCCACGGGACGTGGCATGATCTCAATCTGAGTGACGCTCTTGCATCCCTGTCGATGGGCGGTGCCTATGCAGTCGGAACCGGTGTCGCCACCGCCGATGACGAGCACGTCCTTGCCCTTGCAGGTGACACGCTCGTCCTTGGAGTACTCTGCTCCAGATAGGACGCGGTTCTGCTGCGAGAGCAATTCCAAGGCGAGGTGTACACCTTTGAGTTCGCGGCCGGGCACGTTCTTGAGGTCACGTGCCTCGGGTGTTCCTGTTGCAAGGACGTAGGCGTCAAACCCTTCGGGCAATGAAGTGGCTTCCACCACGGTATTATATACGAACCGTATGCCTTCCTCGATGAGGATGTCGAGCCTGCGGTCAATGATGTTCTTTGAGAGCTTGAAGTTGGGAATGCCGTAGCGCAGCAGACCTCCGGCGGCCTCGTTCTTGTCAAACACGGTCACGTCGTAGCCCATGCGGTTAAGGCGGTTGGCTGCCACGAGGCCCGAAGGACCAGATCCTACCACAGCCACACTCTTGCCGTTGCGCGGGAAGGTCATCGGCTTGATATAGTCCTCATGCCATGCCGTCTCTGTTATGGCAGCCTCGTTCTCACGGTTGGTTACCGGAGCATGGTCTGTGAGATTGAGCACGCAAGCCTTTTCGCAGAGCGCCGGACAGATGCGGCCCGTAAATTCGGGGAAGTCGTTTGTGGCATTGAGCAGACGATAAGCCAATTCCCAGTCGCCCTTGCAGAGAGCGTCATTCCATTCAGAATCCTTGTTGCCCAACGGACAAGCCCAATGGCAGAAGGGCACGCCGCAGTCCATGCAGCGGCTTGCCTGAGCCATGCGGTCACGCGAGTTGAGAGTCTGCTCCACCTCGCCAAAGTCATGTATTCTTTCGTGTAAAGGACGATACCCGGCTTCAAGCCTGGGCACTTCCATGAAAGCTTTTAGTTTTCCCATATCTTCCTTAGTTATTTATTAATTGCATATTGGCGATCTTCTCTTCCAGCTGGCGCATCTTCTCCTCCTGCAGCACACGCTTGTATTCGATAGGAGTGACAAGGATGAAGTCCTCCACATAGCGGCTCCAGTCGTCCAACATGCGGCGTGCCAGGGCAGAACCCGTGTAGAGGTAATGCTGGCGGATGAGTTCGTGGAGCTCCTTGCGTGCCGAACTTTCCTCGACGAGCGAAATCTCCACCTGATCCATATTGCAGAAATAATCAAAAGTATGTTCACGGTCCCAGACGTAGGCCAGACCTCCACTCATACCGGCGGCGAAATTGCGGCCTATCTGACCAAGCACCACGATGCGGCCGCCGGTCATATACTCGCAGCAATGGTCGCCGGCACCTTCTATGACGGCTGTGGCTCCTGAATTGCGCACGCCGAAACGCTCGCCTACACGGCCGTTGACATAGAGTTCGCCACCTGTTGCGCCATAGAGTCCTGTGTTGCCGGCAATAATATTGTCTTCTGCCACGAAGTCGGCGCTCGAACGTGACGGGGGCAGAATACTGATGCGTCCGCCGGAGAGTCCCTTAGCAAAGTAGTCGTTTGCCTCGCCTTCCAGTCTTACATTGATGCCGCTGACGGCGAAGGCTCCGAAGCTCTGGCCTGCCGATCCCTTGAACTTTATGTTGATGGTGGAATCGGGCAGTCCCTCCTCGCCATAACGCTTGGCTATGACGCCAGAGAGCATTGTGGTGACTGCACGGTCGGTATTCTTTATTGCGTAGTCAAGATTCACCTCCTCCTTGTTCTCTATCGCCTTCTCGCAGGCACTGATGATGTCTTCATCCTTCACGCCGCTGACCTTTGTGAATCCACTACGGTCCCAATAGAGAGCCTTCTCCGTGTCGGGACGGTGGAGCAGTCGGCTGAAGTCGATGGTTCCCAACTTTGACGACTTGTCCTGAGGGATGACCTCTATCATGTCAGTACGGCCGATGATGTCCTTAAGATATCTTACACCGAGTTCTGACAGATACTCGCGCGTCTGCTGGGCAAGGAATGTGAAGAAGTTGACCACGTATTCGGCACGCCCGCGGAACTTGGCACGCAGGGTCTCGTCTTGCGTTGCCACACCTACAGGACATGTATTGGTGTTGCACTTGCGCATCATCAGACAGCCGAGCACGATGAGCGGCAGGGTGCCGAAAGAGAATTCGTCGGCACCAAGCATTGCCATGATGATTACATCACGTGCTGTCTTGAGCTGACCGTCTGTCTGCAGGCGGACCTGGTCGCGCAAGCCGTTGAGCACCAGTGTCTGCTGTGCCTCGGCAAGTCCGATTTCCGGCGAGATACCGGCAAAGCGCATCGACGATACCGGACTTGCGCCCGTGCCGCCCTCTGCTCCTGAGATGACGATGAGGTCTGCCTTTGCCTTAGCCACGCCGGCGGCAATGGTGCCCACACCGCTCTCGGCAACAAGCTTCACGCTGACTGCAGCGGTGGGATTGATATTCTTGAGGTCGAAAATCAACTGGGCAAGGTCTTCGATTGAATAAATGTCGTGATGTGGCGGTGGCGAGATGAGCGTGATTCCAGGAATGGCATTACGTGTCTTGGCAATGATCTTGTTCACCTTGAAACCAGGCAACTGTCCGCCTTCACCAGGCTTTGCGCCCTGTGCCACCTTGATCTGAAGTTCTTCGGCATTGACAAGATATTCGGCAGTAACACCGAAACGACCTGAGGCAATCTGCTTGGTCTTGCTGCTGAGCGACACGCCGTCTACCTCAGTGTGGTAGCGCGCGTTGTCCTCGCCGCCCTCTCCCGTATTGCTTCGTGCGCCGAGGCGGTTCATTGCCAGGGCAAGCGCCTCGTGTGCCTCGATGCTGAGCGCTCCGAACGACATGGCTCCTGTGACGAAGTGGCGAACGATGCTCTCCACCGGTTCCACCTCGTCGAGCGGTGTCGGCGTAGCAGCCTTCTTGAAGGTGAGCAGATTGCGAAGGAAGATGGGGCGACCGCCCTTCTCGGCATCTCCCGTGACGGAATTGGTATCGACGATTGCCGCCCACTCCTTGAACTGCTTATAGCTGCCCAAACGTGTGGCGAGCTGCAGCTTGGTGATGGTCTCGGGGTTCCAGGCATGCTCTATGCCGTCTTTTCTATAACTGAAAAGACCGTTGTTGGGGAGGAAATACTTCTCTTCTGCCTTAACGACAGGAGAGGGGAAGAAAGCTGCCTGATTGAGCTCAGTGTATTCTCTTGCGATATCCTTCAGTCCGATACCTCCGATGGTGCTTATCTCCGTGCCGAAATGCTTTCTGAGCAATGCTTCTGAAATACCGATACTCTCGAATATCTTGGCTCCACGGTAAGAACGGATGGTGGAAATGCCCATCTTCGACATTATCTTCTTCAGACCCTTGTCAACTGCCTTGATGTAGTTCTGCTCGGCGGTGTGGTATTCTTCCTGAATCTTATGTGTGGCGACCAGATGGTCTATAATGGCGAAAGTCATGTATGGACAGATGGCGCTGGCTCCATAGCCGAGCAGCAGGGCGGCGTGCATCACCTCTCTTATCTCGCCGCTCTCCACGATGATGGCGGTCTGGACGCGCTTGCCCACGGAGATAAGATAATGGTGTACGGCGCTGACGGCGAGAAGCGAAGGAATGGCGGCATGCCTGCCGTCGATGTCGCGGTCGGTGAGAATGATGTAGTTTACGCCCTCATCAACGCTCTCTTCTGCCTTCTTACACAGATTGTCGAGGGCACTGCGAAGACTGCTTTCGCCTTTCTCCACATCGAAGAGCATCGGCAGCTTCACGGTGTTGAATCCCTTGTAGCGGATATTGCAAAGCAGGTCGAGCTCGGTATTGGTGAGCACCGGCTGTGGCAAACGCACCATCTTGCAGTTGCTCTCGTCTGGTGTAAGGATTCCGCTGCCCACTCGTCCGATATATTCTGTAAGCGACATCACCAGCTCCTCACGGATAGGGTCGATGGCCGGGTTGGTGACTTGTGCGAACTGCTGACGGAAATAATTGAACAACAGCTGCGGACGATCGCTCAATACGGCGAGCGGAGTGTCATTACCCATGGCTGCCACTGGCTCCTGGCCCTTGGTACACATCGGTATTATGGTGCGTTCGATGTCTTCTTCTCCAAAGCCGAAAGCACGCAGCTTAGTGTCGTAGTCGTCAACGGAGTTTGCCACCTTGCGGCCACTCCTGAGATTCTCCAGCTGGATGCGGCCCGTAGAGAGCCACTGGCGGTAGGGATGCTCATGGGCAAGCTTGTCTTTTATCTCGCCGTCATAATATATCTTGCCTTTCTCTGTGTCGATAAGCAGTATCTTGCCTGGTTCGAGACGGCCCTTGCTGACCACGTTAGACGGTTCGAAGTCCATCACGCCTACCTCGCTTGCCACCACCATCATGCCACTCTTGGTTATCGTATAGCGTGACGGACGAAGGCCGTTACGGTCGAGCATACCGCCTGCATAGCGACCGTCGGAGAACATCAGCGCTGCCGGTCCGTCCCATGGCTCCATCAAGATGGAGTAATACTCATAAAAAGCCTTGAGGTCTTCTGATATAGGATTCTTGTCGTTGAACGACTCCGGCACGAGGATTGCCATTGCCTGAGGCAGACTCATACCGCTCATTATCAGAAACTCGAACACGTTGTCGAGCGAAGCAGAGTCGCTCATATCATCCTCCACGATGGGCAGGATGTCCTTGATGTCGCCCAATGCTCCCGAACTGAGTACGCTCTCTCGTGCCTTCATCCATGCGCGGTTGCCACGCACGGTGTTTATCTCACCGTTATGACAGAGCAGGCGGAAGGGCTGTGCCAGTTTCCATTTCGGGAATGTATTGGTGGAGAAGCGGCTATGCACAAGCGCCAGTCCTGAAGTGAAATAGGGATTGGTGAGGTCTTGATAGAAGCGGCGCAGCTGACCGCTGGTGAGCATTCCCTTATAAACGATGTTCTTTGATGACAAAGAGCAGATATAGAAGGAATCGATGCCGAGCGGCAGGATTCTGCGTTCGATGCGCTTTCTCACCTTATATAGCTTTGTTTCAAGCGAAACGGTTTCTTCTCCTTCCGAAGAACTGGAGAGTGATGGCATTGGCGCCACAAACATCTGGCGTATGTCGGGCATCACTTCGCGTGCTGCCACACCCGGTACATCTTCGTTGACGGGCACGTTTCTCAGATGCATCAGTTCCAGACCGTCACGTTCTATCTCCTCAATCATGATGTTCAGAATCTTGTTCTGCAGCTTCTCTTCCCGCGGAAGAAACACCAAGCCTGTTCCGTAACGCCCCTTTTCGGGCACCGGAATGCCTTGCAGCAGAATAAACTCGTGAGGAATCTGAACCATAATGCCAGCACCGTCACCTGTCTTGTCACGAGTTTCGGCACCACGGTGCTGCATGTTCTCCAACACGCGCAGAGCATTATCCACCAACTCATGACTCTTGCCTCCATGTATGTTTACAACCATTCCCACGCCACACGCATCGTGCTCGTAGGCTGAGGCATACAATCCTTGTTTTGCGTCCATATTATAATGTTTGGTTGATACCTTAAAACAACTTTTTTACCCGAAGGGTCTATTTCTTTTATTTACAAGCCTACCCGGCTTTTTCAATCCTCTCTTACACTTTGTTTGAAAATTGCAATAATCAATAGCAATATACAAGTGTATTCGTGTTTGCGGTTGCAAAAGTAAAACAACATTTTAAAACACGCAAATAAAATGACAGTTATTTATTTCATAATACGAAATTTTGTTACGAAAGCAACATCTTTCATAACATTTTTACACCACGGATAAAGAGTGAAATAAAAAAAGACAAATAATAGAAGTCGCTTAACCCAAATAAGCCTCTGGGGCTTGCATGTATTAATAGTTTAGAACAAGGCGCTTGAGGGGCGCAACATCAAAAAGGGCCTCGACACCACGTCGAAGCCCTTTTTCATCATTTTTGAATGTCTTAGCTGTTAGTATTAATGTAGCATGTAATTCTGAAAATCAGTGTTTGTTGATGCAAAGGTATCACAAGAATTGATTTAAAACAAATAATCTATAAGTTTTATACCCAAAAACTACGTAAACGTTTGCAATTCATTGGTTACAATTTACACCTTTCTGAGTCTGTTTTCTTGACCGACATCAAAGAAAATACACCATTATTCATATATATGCAATTTATATAAAAATCCTGATTCCGCATCAAACGGCATATACTTATAGCTACTATAGGACTTTGGATTGGTTTCATAAAATGACAACAGAAAAGGTATGGCAAACGATTTCACATCCCATGTATTTTTATACAGGCAACATATAGGTGAAGATAATGGAAAAAAGAAGGAAGAAAAAAATATGTAACATCATCTTTTAAAAACCCGAAATACAAGCAGGCCCTAATGACCGATTTGGGTTAAAATTGGGCACGGTGCTTGCCCAACTGGGGTAACGTGCTTGCCCCTGTTGGGTAACGTGCTTGCCCCTGATGGGCAGATTTGCTGTCAGACAGCTGCCCAAAAAGTTAATCTTGTAACATCCATATTCCTGTTTTCAGGATTCTGCCAACTCATACAATTCCTGTCGTCTGAATTCCTCTCATCTGACAATTAATTTTCATCAGCCAACCATCCAGACAATTGGCTGACAATCGAATAACAGCCAACTATCTGTTTGTCAGAGTATTACGACGAAAAACCAGATAGTCTGACAGTTTTTTTTTGAAATTCTTGGTTTTTACTGAAAATCAGCGTTATGGACGACTTTTACTCATATCGATTAACTTAATTCCGCCAACGGGTTTGTTATATATAAAAGATTGGAAACACGAAGTTTTTGAAGCTTTCGCTTTGCGCTTATCTCGCCTTGCATTATCTTTGCATAAGATAAGAAACATTTCCTATATTCGACACTAAAGAAACATTTAATAAAAGAAAACAATGAAGATTCACTTTTCACATAAGGAAGAGTTGTGGAACTCGTGGTCGCATTTCGGCGGCGTGGTGATGGGCGTAGGCGTGGGCATCGCCTTCCTGATTTTCTGTATCGGTCATCAGAACGCATGGGCTACGGCGGGCGTATCGCTGTATCTCTTCGGCATGCTTTGCTCGTATATAGCCTCAACGGTGTATCATGCGCTGAGCGCACGGAGCATATGGAAAGAGAGACTGCGCAAATGGGACCATGCCGCCATCTACTGGCATATCGCAGGCAGCTACTCGCCACTGACGCTGACGGCGCTGAGAGAGGACGGCGCATGGGGATGGGGACTGTTCGTGTTCATTTGGTCGTGTGCGATAGTGGGCACGGTGATGAGTTTCAGAAGACTGAAAGACCACAGTAATCTGGAGACGACTTGTTTCGTGGGCATGGGATTGAGCATCCTCGTGGCTTTCAAACCACTGATTAACAATGTGAGCCAGGCTGCGGTGATATGGATCATCGCTGAGGGAGTGAGTTATATCACGGGTGCCGTGTTCTACAGTCTGAACAAGCGCAAATACATGCACAGCGTGTTCCATTTCTTCGTCCTCGCCGGCAGCGTGTGCCATATCATCGCCGTCTGGGATGTATTGATGCAATACCTTTAAGCCCTAAAGCGGCATAACGACCGTTTGGGACTTATCAATGCAAATATACAATGATGCGGATTGCCAATCCTGACTACAGGATGAGCAATCCGCATTATTTGTAGCTTGCTTGTTCTAAAGAATCTGTCTTGCTTATTTGTTCAGTCTCCAGGTCACACCGTCCTTGGTGTCGTTCACCTCGAAACCGGCTTCCTTGAGAGCGTCGCGAATCTGGTCGCTCGTAGCCCAGTCTTTGGCAGCCTTTGCCTTGGCACGAAGGTCGAGCACCATATCCATAACCTTACCGAAAGCCTCCTCACGGGCATCGCTACTGTCGGCACGCTCGTCTTTGAGTCCGAGGATATCGAAGGCGAAGGTGTGCATGGTGTCGGTAAGTTCGTCGAGACACTCGCTGCATATTGTTGCCTTGTGGTCGATGAGCTTGTTGATAACGGTGCATGCCTCGAAGAGATAACTGATCACCTGAGGTGTGGCGAAGTCGTCGTTCATGGCGTCGTAGCACTTCTGGCGCAGCTCCTTCACCACCTTCTCTGTCTCAGGGTCGCACTTGTCGCTCACGTTCACATGACCGAGGTCGCTGATGCCATTGAGCAGTTTCTCCAGTCCCTTCTCGCTTGCCTTCAGTGCTTCATTAGAGAAGTCCACTGTTCCGCGATAGTGTGCCGAGAGCATGAAGAAGCGGATGGTCATCGGCGAGTATGCCTGGTCGAGCAGACGGTGCTTGCCAGTGAAGAACTGCTCCAGAGTGATGAAGTTTCCGAGGCTCTTGCCCATCTTCTGTCCGTTGATGGTGAGCATGTTGTTGTGCATCCAGTATTTCACCATCTGGTCGCCCTGGCTTGCCACAGCCTGTGCTATCTCACACTCATGGTGTGGGAACACGAGGTCCATTCCTCCACCGTGGATATCAAAGTGGTCGCCGAGGTATTTGCGGCCCATTGCCGTACACTCGCAGTGCCATCCCGGGAATCCGTCGCTCCATGGACTTGGCCAGCGCATGATATGCTCCGGCGACGCTTTCTTCCAGAGGGCGAAGTCAGCCTGGTTGCGCTTCTCTCCCACTCCGTCGAGCTGTCGGCTCTCGTTTATCACGTCGTCAAGGTTGCGGTGTGAGAGTATGCCATACTGGTATTTCTTGTTGTATTTCTCAATGTCGAAGTATACGCTGCCGTTGCTCTCGTAAGCAAATCCGTTGTCGATGATCTGCTTCACGAGTTCCTCCTGCTCTATGATGTGGCCCGAGGCGTGTGGCTCGATGCTTGGCGGCAGCACGTTGAGTGCCTTCATGGCGTCGTGGTAGCGGTTGGTGTAATATTGAGCTATCTCCATCGGCTCGAGCTGCTCGAGGCGTGCCTTCTTCTCTATCTTGTCGTC
>CAVBFA010000023.1:0-25867 GCA_963594595.1 Oscillibacter sp.
TCGTTGTGTCCCCAGCCTTCGGCGTGGACACAAATCAAAAAAAGAAACACGGATACCACAGACTTGACACGGATTGGTCTTTCACGGATCTTTTTTTTTGATATTATTTGGCTAATGATTCTTGGATTTGGTTATGGATTTATTTGGATTTGCGAGTGTTGACACACTCCCTTTCCTGGCATCTTGTACACTGATTTTATAACAAAAACCAGGATAAACTCCTGTATGCTTTTGCGAGCCTTACGGCTTGATTCCTGTCACACAGGTCGCCCTTACGAGAGCGAGCTCTCGACAGTCAACCTGCATGACAGTAATCGGTGGTGACATCTGTCGCCACCTCGCAAAAGCATACAAGCGATAAACCAAGATAAACCGGCTGCGCAGTGAAGTTCTAATTATGGCTGCGCAGTGAAGCAATTTAGAACTCAAGATTCCTGTAATCAGCCCCCACCTAGCCTCCCCCGTAGGGGAGGGACAGTTACTATTGCTATTGATAAACGATTGATAATCAGATAACTGCAAATGACAATCAGATAACTATCATGCGGCCAAGGGTATCTGTCCCTCCCCTTCGGGGGAGGCTAGGTGGGGGCTAAAGTCGGTAAGCAGAGTAACTTGTTCCTTCCCTTTGGGAAGGTTAGGATGGGTTGCCCTTTGGGAAGGTTAGGATGTGTTTCATGTCAGGATGGGTATGAGACCGAGAGGGGACTGATATTCAATACATACCAACCATGGCATTATTCCTCCAGTTCAAACTGCGCCACCAGTGGCAGATGGTCGCTGAATCCGTTGGCGTATCTGTATCCGTTGTAGGTTCTGAAAGGTTTCACACCGCCGAATTTCTCGTCGCTCTCCATCAGAAACGGCAGGTCGTTGACGAAGCATCGCTTTAGCCTTTCCCTCATCCTTTGGCTCACGAGGATGTGGTCGATGCTCTGCCACACGCCCTGATATTTATACGTGCCCTTTGCCCCGTGGCTCCCCGTGACACCAGCCGACACCTCCGACAGTGCGCCAGCCTCGAGAAAGCGTATCGACTTGTCCTTCGACTCATCGTTGAAGTCGCCCGACACGATAATCATCGGATCAGTGTGAATGCTGCGTATAGAGTCCACCGATGCCATCAGCCGCCGCATCACCTGCATCCTGTATGGTGTGGTCTTGCCTTTGCCCGAGAAACGGCTCGGCGCATGGAGCACGAACACATGGATGGTGTCGCCGCTCGCCACTTCGCCCGTGGCATACAGTATGTCGCGCGTAGGCCGCATCCCCTTCAGCGGCGCCACCCTCAGCGGATACGAGTCAATCAGCCGGAACGACATCGGCGAATACAGCAGCGCCACGTCGATGCCGCGCTGGTCAGGCGAATCTGTCATCACATATTCATATTTCGCGTTTCTCAGCAGACCGCGTTTCGTGAGATAGTGCAACACGGAGTCGTTCTCAACCTCGCATAGCGCCACGAGGTCGGGAATCATGTCAGTGCCCCTTTCGTCCTTGTGTCCACAAGCCAGAATCTCCTTGGATATGTTTCCCAGTTTCTTCCAGTATCTGTTGGAGTTCCAGTGGCGCGGACTGTCGCTCAGGTATTCCGTGTCCTGTTTGAGCGAGTCGTGTGTGCAGTCGAAGAAGTTTTCGCAGTTGAGCTGCACGAAGGTGAATATTCCGAGAATCAGCGATGTCAGCATAGAGTATAGATGTTAAGCCTCAAACAGTCTGATGACCGGTATGAGGTAATTCCCAAGCAGTCTCAATACCATTTGTGAGAGTATGCGTTGCAAATATACTCCATAATTGTTGAAACAGGAAATTATCCAGACACCAAGTGACGGTGAAATCATCCCAAGTTATTATTTATCCCGTCACCAAGTTACAAATTCCCCCTTTGCCCGTCTATATGATGATGTGGGCAAATTGCTGGTGGCAAGATGAGACATCCTTGTCGGTTCGTCAGCTTGACACCTTGCAGACTTGCAGACTCGTCAGCTTGCCAGTTCGTCAGACTTGCAAACTCGTCAACTTGTCCACTCGTTAACTTGTCAACTTAAAAAAACAACCGAATGTTTCAAAAAAGAGATATAAAGAAATACTTGCCCCTCATCATCGTGTTGATTACGATGATGCTGCCCGATGTCGCTGTGGCACAAAACCGTTATAGAGTGGGAGTGTGCGACTGGATGGTGCTGAAGCGCCAGAAGCTCGGAGAGTTCAAGCTCGCCAAAGAGCTGGGCTGCGACGGTCTGGAGATGGACATGGGCGGACTCGGCAAGCGCGACTCCTTCGACAACAAGATGCGCCAGCCGGAGATGGCAAGGAAATTCCGCCACACCGCCGACAGTCTCGGCATAGAGGTGGGAGCAGTGGCGATGTCGGGCTTCTATGGTCAGAGCTTCGCCAAGAAGAAGTCGTGGCGCTGGCTCGTGGAAGACTGTCTCAACACGATGGACGTGATGGATGCCACCGTGGCATTCCTGCCCCTTGGCGGATGCGGCAATAACTGGACCGACTCACTGCCGCTGCGCCGCGAGATAGTGGAGCGTCTGCATGAGGCAGGCGAGATGGCACACCGCCGCGGCAAGGTGATAGGCATCGACACACCGCTCGACGCCAAAGGCAACAAGCGTCTGCTGCGGGAAATCGGTTCCAAGGGCATAAAGATATTCTATAAGCTGCAGACCGTCGTGGAGCACCGCCGCGACATCAGCAAAGACCTGCGCAAACTCGGCGGCGGCAACATCTGCGCCATTCATGCCAGCAACACCGACGGAGTGTGGCTCCGCCACGACAAGGCGATAGACATGCCGGCAGTGAAGCGTACGCTCGACAAGATGGGATGGTCGGGATGGCTCTTCGTGGAGAGGAGCCGCGACGTGAACGACGTGCGCAACGTGAAGAAAAACTATGGAGAGAACGTGAGATATCTGAAGGAAATATTCGGCAAGGAGAAAACCGGCAGATAAGGACAAATAGATAAGTATGCATTAATCAATATAGATGAGTACACATATATATAATATACAAGTACACAACCTATAATATATAAGCAGACAATCCATAAAACAAACAAGTATACAATATAAATAAACAACTAAGCACACATATATAATATGAAGAAATTATTCGTCATGGCAGCCGCACTAATGGTATGGGGCACCCTCACCGCCAGTGCAGTAGACCTCGATTCAGCAGGTCGCGACACTAAGTATGTGGAGACCATCGTGCAGCGTTCGCAGAAAGTGACCGACGCACTGAAGATCACCGGTACGGAGAAGGGCACACAGGTGCTCAACATCGTGGCAAACCGCTATTTCAAGCTCAACGACATATATTCAGAGCGCGACAGCATCAAGGCAGTGGCAAAGACCCTTACCGGCGACGCCAAGAAAGAGAAGATGGAATATGCCGAGATGCTGAAAGACCAGAAGCTCTACAAGAGTCATTTCGGATTCATCGCCGACCTCTCGGTATATCTCACCGATGCAGAGATAGAGACCGTGAAGGACGTGCTGACATACAATGTGGTTAACGTGACATACACAGCACAATGCGACATGATACCCACGCTGAAAGAAGAAGAGAAGGTGCAGATTCTCGCCTGGCTCAAGGAGGGCCGCGAGTTTGCCATCGATGCCGAGAGCTCCAAGAAGAAGCATGAGGCATTCGGCAAATACAAGGGCAGGATAAACAACTGGCTCTCCAAGCGCGGCTACAACCTCACCAAGGAGCGCGAGCAGTGGGCAGAGAGAGTGAAGGCAAGAGGCGGAACCTTGTAATAACCCCCAAAACGCCCTGATTACCGATTGGGGTTAAACACCAAGAATACAAATGGCAAAAAAGATAATACACAGTATCATTCCTCTCAGAGGATTAGGATTTATGGCGGCACTGTCTATGGCAGTCCTGCCGTCGGCAGCACAGAAAAACGGCATCACCGACACCGGCAAGAGCAAATATGCCGTGGTGTCGTCAACACCGCTCAGCGCCGTGAGATGGACCGGCGGATTCTGGGGCGAGCGCTTCGGAGTGTTCAGCGGCACATCGGTGCAGAGCATGTGGGAGACATGGAAGTCCGACACAGGACACGGCTGGAACAACTTCCTCATAGCAGCCGGAGAGAAGAAGGGAAAGCGCCACGGACCACCATTCCACGACGGTGACATGTATAAATGGCTTGAGGCACTGACGGCGGTATATGCCGTGAACAAAGACCCGGAAGTGGGCAAGATAATGGACCGCTTCGTGGAACTCATCCAGAAGTCGCAGCGCCCCGACGGATACCTCCACACTCCAGTCATCATAGCCGAGATGAACAGGCAGCAGAGCGCCAAGGAGGAGGCGAAGGAAAACGAGACCATCGGAACAAAGGTGGGAACAGGAAAAGACGGCGCCTTCGGCAACCGGCTGAACTTCGAGACCTACAACCTGGGACACCTCATCACCGCCGGCATCATGCACAAGAGAGCCACGGGCAAGACCACGCTCTTCAACTGTGCGGTGAAGGCAGCCGACTTCCTCTATGATTTCTATAAGCGAGCCTCCGACGAACTCGCCCGCAACGCCATCTGTCCGTCACACTATATGGCGGTGACGGAGATGTATCGCGAGACCGGCGACCCCAAATATCTGGAACTCTCAGAGAAGCTCATCGACATAAGAGGCAAGGTGGAAAACGGCACCGACGACAACCAGGACCGCGTGCCCTTCCGCCAGCAGTATAATGCCATGGGCCATTCGGTGAGGGCAAACTATCTGTATGCCGGTGTGGCAGACCTTTATCTGGAGAGCGGCGAAGAACAGCTGAAGAAGAACCTCGATGCCATCTGGACCGACATCGTGACACGCAAGATGTATATCACCGGAGCCTGCGGAGCACTCTACGACGGCACTTCGCCCGACGGCACCGACTACAAGCCCGACAACGTGCAGAAGGTGCACCAGAGCTATGGCCGCCCCTACCAGCTGCCACACTCCACGGCACACAACGAGACATGCGCCAACATCGGAAACCTCTTCTTCAACTGGCGCATGTTTGCAGCCACGGGAGATGCCAAATACACCGATGTGGTGGAGAACTGCCTCTACAACAGCATACTGCCAGGCATCAGTCTCGACGGAAAGAAATATTTCTATACCAACCCCATGCGCATCTCGGCAGACCTGCCATACAAGCTGCGCTGGCCTAAGGAGCGCACCGAGTATATCAGCTGCTTCTGCTGTCCGCCGAACACCCTGCGCACCCTCTGCGAGGCACAGGACTATGCCTATTCCATCGGCAAGAACGAGATATACGTGAACCTCTACGGTGACAACGCCCTCAACACCCGCATCGACGGTATCGGCGATATCGCCATCTCTCAGACCACCGACTATCCGTGGGACGGCACCGTGACGCTGACCATCGACAAGCTGAAGGGAAAGAAGCAGTTCGGAATACGACTCCGTGTGCCGGACTGGTGTACCGAGGGAGCCACGATACTCGTGAACGGCGTTCAGCAGACCATCGAGACAACTGCCGGCACCTACGCCACAGTGACACGCACATGGAAGAAAGGCGACGTGGTGACACTCAGCATGCCGATGCGCACACGCCTGATAGAGGCAAACCCTCTCGTGGAGGAGAGCCGCGGACAGGTAGCCGTGCAGCGCGGACCTATAGTATACTGTCTTGAGAGCAACGACCTGGGCGGTGCGCGAATCGACGACATCGCCATTCCGCTCAACGCCAAGTTCACTCCCGTTGACATGACTATCGACGGCAGCCGTGTGAAGGCACTTGAGGCAGAAGTGATAAACCGCAGCGAGCCGTCGTGGAAGGGACAGCTCTATCGCGAGGCAACAGCAAAGAAGCATACACAGACCGTGCGCTTCATCCCATACTACGCCTGGGGCAACAGAGGAAAGAGCGAGATGACAGTATGGATTCCGGCATCGCTGGATTGAGTAATCTGTCTTGATATGTCAAAACTGCTGACTTCCAGCCCCCACCTAACCTCCCCCGTAGGGGAGGGACTGATACCCTTGACTGTTTAATAGCCATCGGTTTATTTCGACAGTCCTTGACAAAGCGGAGTAATCGGCATCTCCCCTACGGGGGAGAACGAGAGGGGGCTGAAATCAGTGGCAGAGTAATTAGTCATGATATTAAACAAGACTTCAGACATCAGCCCCCACCTAACCTCCCCCGTAGGGGAGGGACTGATTACTTTTACCTCTGGCACGATTTGAGTTTAACCTGAATCGGTCCTCCATAAACGGAGTAACAAACATAAAAAAAAATGAATATCAGATCAATAGCCGTAATCCTTTCGGCAATCATCAGTAATATGGCCTTTGCCACCGACATCGTGGTGAAGCCAGGACCCTACGCCATAGAGCAGGCGCTGCAGCAGGCAAGAGAAGCACGCCGCATGGAAGGAGCCAAAGACGTGACCATCCGCCTCCAGGCAGGCACCTACCGGTTGAACCAGACCGTCACGGTGAGGCCCGAAGACAGCGGCACACGCATCATAGCCGACGGCAATGCCGTGGTGAGCGGCGGAGTGCAGATAAAGGGATGGAAGAAGCAAGGCAAGGCATACGTAGCCGACGTGCCCGAGTTCAACGGTCGTCCTTTGGAGTTCCGCCAGTTGTGGATAAACGGCAGGAAGGCAGTGAGAGCCAGAGATGTGAGCGACTTCGAGAACATGTATCGCATCAGGAGCATCGACAAGAAGAACGAGACACTCTATGTTCCGGCGGCAGCCGTCAGGAAGATACTCCATGCCCGTCATGCCGAGATGGTGATACACGAGATGTGGTGTGTGGCAAACCTGCGCATCAAGAGCGTCAGAATACAAGGCGACAGCGCCGCCGTCACCTTCCACCAGCCCGAGAGCCACATCCATTTCATGCACCCCTGGCCATCGCCGATGGTGACAACCGACGGTCACAACTCCGCCTTCTATCTCACCAACGACAAGGCTTTGCTCGACACTCCCGGAGAGTGGTATCTCGATGCCCAGGAACAGAAAGTATACTATATCCCGCTCAAGGGCGAGAATATGGCTACGGCAGATGTTGAGGCTCCAGCCGTGGAGACCCTGCTCCGCGTATGCGGCACACCCGACAATCCCGTGCGTGGCGTCACTTTCGAGGGCGTCACTTTCAGCCATGCCACATGGATGAGACCGTCCGTCAGCGGTCATGCACCGCTACAGGCAGGCATGTATATGACGGAGGCATATAAGCTGAGACCAAAGATGATACGACCCAACGGCGACCACAAACTCGACAATCAGGGATGGGTAGGCCGTCCGGCGGCAGCCGTCAGCGTTGACTGTGCCGAAGACGTGGACTTCCGCCGCTGCACCTTCGAGCATTGCGCCTCTACGGGAGTGGAATTCCATGAATATACCAAGGGCGGAAACATCAGCCGCTGCACCGTACGCGACATCGGAGGCAACGGCATCTTGGCAGGCAGCTTCGGTCCCGACACCCATGAGGCACATCTGCCATACAATCCTTCAGACTCGCGTATTATCTGCACCGGACTGACAATCGACAACAACCTCATCACCGACGTGACCAACGAGGACTGGGGATGCGTGGGAATCGGAGCCGGCTTTGTGCGCGACATCAGAATCCTGAACAACGAGATTTCCGAAATCTCATACACCGGCATCAGCATGGGGTGGGGATGGAACCAGCAGCCGTGCTCCATGGCAAACAATCTCATCAGCGGCAACCTCATCCACCACTACGCCAAGCACATGTACGACACGGCAGGCATCTACACCCTCGGTTCGCAGCCCCACACGCTGATAGAGGGCAATGTGGTGAGAGACATCTATACTCCCGGCTATGCCCACGATCCCAACCACTGGTTCTATCTCTACACCGACGAGGGATCATCCTGCATCACCGTGAGGAACAACTGGACGCCGGCAGAGAAGTTCCTCAAGAATGCCAACGGCCCGTGCAACACATGGGAAAACAACGGTCCTGCCGTTGCCGACAGCATCAAGGCGAAGGCTGGAATACAGAAGCAATGACACTTCGGCAGGCAGGTTACTGTCCTGTCATAGCGTCAGCAGACGATTGTCAGCCGATTATCCAGCTACCGATGATCCGACAGCCGATAATCCTGCCGCCGTACAGCGTCAGACATGGATAAAGACAATCCAAACATTCTTCATAATAACCTGTTAGTATTGCCGTGAGGCAACAATGTATCATGGGGGCCCTCACATTGCGTGGGGGCTTTTTTGTTTGCTGTAGTGTTTTGTTGATTATCAGACATTCAATAATGATAATCCCCAAACGGTCATTAGATCGTTTGGGGATTTTATGACTGTTTGCAGTCTTTCGTTTTTTATAAGATCTCTTTTGTCAATCTGGAGGTTATAATCCGGCTTTAATCTCCCATTCCCCTTTTTCAGAAGTGATCTTGATGATATTGACACCTTTGACATTCTGCAATGGAATAGAAGCCAGATGACTGTCAGGACGGGCAGAGTTGATTCTGCGGCCGGCAGCATCGTATACCTCAATGGCGGTAATCCTCTCGCCGCCCACGGTGGCAAGGTTTATGTATCCGGTGTTGCGCTCCATTATTATGCCCGGCTTCTTTATCATGCTCTGGCTGACAGAGGCAGAAGTCTTGGCGTCGGTAATACTGAACACGTGCCATCCGCCATTTGACTTGAGGCTCGACATCGACGCAGAACCAAGCATCAGTCTGTCGCCGACCACCTCAAGGTTTCTTACGCCATACTGCTGAGCATTGTTGAAGCCGTTCTGGGTGATGTATTTCGGAGCCTCTTCTTCGTCGGTCATGCGCAGAAGTTCAAACCCCTCATCACTGGCGTCAAGGCCGGTGAGCAGTTTCGACAATGTGGCAAAGTTCGCGTCGCCCACGAGGTTCGACCCTGCAGCATCGGCAAGGTTCGACAGGTCCATCGTGCCTACATACATATTGCCTTCATATTCCTGGATTGCCCATATATAAATGGTCCATAGGTTTCCAAAGCCTCCGCGTCCCCATTTGGCTTCCAGTCCGCTGGATTCCAGTTCCCATTTCTCGATATTCCCTTCCTTGTCGTATACAGGTTTCGGGTTTGTCGTATCACCGTAGAGCAGCTCATAGTTGTTGTCTTTGTCGATGCGCCAGAACGACGGTGTGCGGTAGTTGCCGAGAATAAACGCCAGGGCGTCAGGCGAGGTCAGCGATCCGTATGTTGCCTGTGCCGTAGAGAGCACATAATAATTAGGACAGAACACTCCCCAATACAGATGGTTGCGCCACTCATGGAATCCGGCGACGGAGGTAATCGAACGACCGAGCGTTTTTGTCGGCTCTGCCACATCACTTGTCCATACTTTAGGCCACATCTCGCTGTCGATGCTGACTGGAGTGAAGCCTCCTTCAGGAATTTCCGGACTGACATGAACGGCAGACACCGTTGCCCACGTGCCTATATATATACGGTTGTTGAAACAGGCAAGTTCTGCCGCCTCGTTGTCTACGAGTCCCACGATATGGAATTTCCACGGGTCATTCTTGTCGCCATACCAGCGGAGCAGGGCACCTATCTTCTTTCCGGTGGTAGGATGCGTTATTCCCACGGTGACGTAGAGAACATTGTTTACTACTCGCCACCGTCTTACGTTCACCACCTTGCATCCGTCAACGTCGCTCAGGCTGCTGGCTCCCAGAATGCGGTCGTTGTCGGCATCGTATGCCACGAAGGCAGCCGAAACCTTGGAGTCCCAGTCGCTGGCATACAGACCGGGTCCGCCGAAGAACACTACGCCGTTAAGGATGCCGCAGGAGCGCAGTCCCTGACAGTTTTTCAATACCGGATATTCATCTATCGACGGTGTTATGTCGGTTACGATGCCCGATTTCGTGTCATAGCTGTATATGCGAGGCGGACGTATGTCGGCATACTTGCTGTTCTCATCGCCGTCGGCATAGGCTTCCTTGGCATAAGTAGACTGTCCGTATTCGCATGCCCAGCACTTGTTTTCGTATGGCACATTGTCGCCCACGCCCGGCTGCACGAAACTGCCATAGCCCTGCATGCAGAGATAGTTGTTGTTGGTAGACCAGTAGAGCTTGTCTTTGTATGTGCCCATTCCCCATACGTAAGAGCCGTTGCGTTTGCCGATAGCGCCGTTGCTCTCCAGCTCCTCGATCTCCTGCAGAGACAGTCCGGCGGGCACGTATTTGTTCTTCTCGTTTGCCAGTCCGTAATAAGCCTCGTCAATCGGTGCCTGGTATATGGTGTCAACGGTCAGTCCGTTGTCAAGGTCCACATCCGGACGCACACGGTTTTCTATCTGGAATACATAGAGCGGATACACCTTCTTCATATATTCGAGCATTTTTGTCAGGTCAGCTCCGGTAATCCCTAACTTGTCAAGCATCTCAAACAACTTGGCAAGCACGTCCCCATTGTCATTAGGCGTGTTTCCGTTGCCATAGGATTCTTTCATGGCAAGCTGATGGATTTTCACCAGTGTTTCACGGCCGCTGGCAGTGTCAAGCTTTGGCCACAGTGTTGTGACGAAATGTACAAACGGTCTGCTGTCTCCCGTCTTGTCGTTTAGTGAGATGACAGAGCAGAAGTCTTTCACCTCTGTTCGTTGAGGCATGCTGATGTTTCCACCGAGTGCCCCGGCCGAAGTCATAAGTCCTATAATACTTATGATGATGTTTTTTCTGATTTTCATAATACCCTTATGAATTTAATTGTGACAAATAGTTTGTTGCTCCTGCAAATTTATGGAAATTATCAATATATTACAAAAGTATGATGCTTTTTAAAAATACTTATCATGAATATCGTATGAAAATGTTTTTTTGTGTTGCCGGGTAAATGTCATTGAAACGATAACGGACCAATTTGACAAGGCAACATTGGATACCTTCCTGACAGTACAATTGTTTCTATCTACTCTTTCCCGACAAGCAGATTGTGAACACGCGTGTTCACAATCTCAATTGGTCGCACATACGCAGATTGCTTTCAGTGTCGAATGCTGATGCCCGATTGTGGTAGATGGAGACTGCCTCTTGATAGTTCGATTCTTCTGTAGCTATTAGATTTCATCAAGCTGTTGGCTATTGTGTTTGTATGTATTTATACTGTCATTATAATCTATGTGTAAATTGTAGTTATATGGAGCACGGATCCAAGTTTCATCATCCTGTGTTATGAAAAGGTCGATTGAACCATTTATTTCATCTTCATCATTTGCAGAAATAAATGTAACAGATTCCTTTCCGTCCTGTGTTCCAACATACATATCTTCAGAGTCAGAACCATATTTTATGGATAGCAAGTTTTTGAGTTTTGAATACTCTTGCTCCGCTATATCCTCGGCAACACCGCTGACCACAGCTTTTGCCCTATAGACTATCTTTGTCTTTATATCATAATAAACGAATATTGCTACTTCGTTCCCTACAAATGTTCCTTTGAAAGCTCTTGTTCCATTAGGAACACTAGAACTGGTAAGTTTATCGTATTTACAACCTTTTGCAACCAATTTCGCTTGGAATTGTGCGATTGTGCCAGTAAGAGGAATACCCATAAATTTGATATGTGCATTGGATTGTGCGAATGATGCTATTGCAAAAATCAAGCAACATAAAGTAAAAAGTAGTTTTTTCATACAATAATAATTTTGGTATTACTATGCAAAAGTAATAAAAATCAGCTAATGTTGTTCTGCGACAGATGAAAATTTCACATGCCCCTCAATCCTTGTTCGTTGAATTTCGCTGGAAGGCTTTCTGATTATATTTTCACTTTGTAATTGTTGACTGCTTCGATATATCGTGGCATGAAATCGCGCATTGTCTTATAGATGTCAGGGTTTGCCTCGCGTTCTCCTAGCACTTTGATGATGTCGCGTATCATATAGAATTTCTTCCGCAGGTCAATCTGGATGAAATCCTCAATGGCGAAACCGTTGAGGTCAAGTTCAGGGTGCGACATGAGATAGCGGATAACGCAGGCTTCTACAAACGTCTCGTTCATCACGTAGAGAGGGCTGCCGTAAGCCTCCGACTTGTAGAATTCCGCATTTGGGGTGTATAATTCCGTAGCTTTATCGGAAATCTTCTCCCACACCTCCTCGTTCAGCGGATTGCAGTAGGAGTGGTTGAACTCATGGATGATGATAGGCAGTGTGTATTCCGGTCCGTAATAGATACGTCCGTCCCTTCTGCTGCAGCACCCCATCACGGCATCAACGATTTCCACATCCTTTCCTTTGGCAGACTTCTTGTTGTGTACGGCATAGTTGGCGCCGCCGATGAGTATGCCGAGAAACACGTTCTGTTCGCAGTTCTGCTTTGGACCGAAGAAACGGTCGTACCACCCGAAGTCAATCTTGTCTACCATAGTCTGCATCGCCTCCTCACATTCCTTGTATAGAGGGAGGTGATTATTGTAGAACTTCTGGAAGCGAGAGTCGGCATAGAACTTCTGAAGGAGAGCAAGAAACTTCTTCTCGTTGTCCTTCGAGATACGCTCGTAGTAGTCACTGTATTCTGCCACGAGGTCTTTCTTGTATGCAATCTTGTCGTTTACAATGCTGAAGCGGCGTGCCACTGCCATAGGAAAGTCCCAGCTGAAGCCGTGCGGTTCGAGTTCCTTTCGTACGAACTCCACCGCGGGATGGCTCTTGTATGGGGCGAAACAACTGTCTACGTCGTCGAGATATTCGCCCAACACATACTCCTTGTCCCAGTTATATCCCGGCACGTCAGCCAGATGAGCTACCACGCTTACGAGTTCCATCTCTTCGAGATACTTCACGTTCACTTTTTCTTTTGCAAAAGACGCCATTGCCACAACCAACAATGCCAGTATTGTATATGTCCGTTTCATGATATTGATATTTTTATCATATTAGGAACTGATAAAACGGTGAAAATTTGTTCGGAAACAAGAAAAAACCGTGTATTTGTCAATTTGGGTTGTCTATCCCAACACCAAAGAGAAGCGCAGGCCAAGGGCGTCGGCAATGCGCAAGAACGTAGATAGCTGCATATCAGTCTGTCCCTTTTCGAGTGAAGATATGTATTCGCGTTTCTTGCCGATTTTCTCAGCCAACATTTTCTGTGTTATGTTCTGGCGCTTGCGTTCATCCTTAAGAAGTTCTGCATAGTACCAGGCTTTTGCCTTTGCTTCAAACTCCTTGCGTTCGGGACTGTTTTCGTCACCGTATCTTTCTTGCAGATGGTCGTCAAAAGTTTTGAGACCGGCAAGTTTGTTTTTGTCAAGTTTCAACATATTCAATCCTCCAAATAACGTTTGACAATGTTTTCGGCTTTTTTGATTTCAGCCTTGTATTGCTTTGTATCTTTCTTCAAAAACGAGTTCAGAAGAAGTACATTTTTGCTTTGTATGAAATTATCGTGGTCAACAGCGAGCAGAATAGTTCTGTATTCGTTGGAGCTGATGGAAATTCGGAGTTCGTAGAAGTCCGAATTCTCTAAGCTCTTTACTATTTTTGAACTGACGATATATTGTGATTTTACAATCTGTAAAGCATAGTCATATTTCTTCTTTAAATGTTCGTTCATACTTGCATAGTATTCTTCGAACTCGTCCGAGTAGATAATGTGTCTTATCGATTTCTCTTCCATACTGCAAAGTTAATCAATTTATTACATACTGCCAAATATAAGTAATATATTTATTACATACCCTCAATCAAAGGCATCTCAAAAACACCTACCTCCAAAGGAGCAGCCGGATTTAGTTGGAGTACGACGGATTCATTATGCAACTCCACCTGTTTTCACCCCATACTGCTCATCCTCAAAAGTCAAAATATTGGGCAGGAAGCTGACAACAAAATGTGCCCAGGTGGGGCAACGTGCTTGCCCATGTTGGGTAACGTGCTTTCCCATGTTGGGCAAGCACGTTGCCCCAAAATGGGAGAAAACCTCACGGGATGGCATAGTACAAAAAAGCAGTTTCAGCGTCTTTATTTTTGATGATTTGCAGGACGAGTAGGATGAGCGGAGAACTGACTCAGGAGCATCGGCCACGTCAGGCATATCACCCCGAAAGAGAATACAAACAAAAGAGAAAGCAAACGAAAAGAAAACGAAATACAGACATACACATTATGGGAAACAACAAAAGCAGTCTGAAGAGCACCATCGCCGTGTCTCTCACCAACTATCTCGATGCCGGAGCCATCGTGGCAGGCGCAAGCGGATTGTCGCTTTGGAAAAACTATCTCTCGCTCACCGAGTCGCATCTCGGTATCCTCAACGCCATCAGCGCCAACTGTCTCGGTGCGGCGATAGGAGCCATCATCGGTGGATTCCTTGCCGACAAATACGGCAGGAAGGCGATATACACATACAATATGCTCATCTATATGGTGGGCGTGCTGCTCGTGGTATTCACCACCAGCTTCCCCATGCTCCTCGCCGGATTCCTGGTCACGGGAGTCAGCGTAGGCGTGGGAGTGCCGGCGTCATGGACCTATATCTCAGAGAGTTCGGAGATAGGCAACCGAGGCCGCAATATCGGCATCTCGCAGATGGCGTGGGGCATCGGACCGCTCATCATCCTGCTCTTGGGATGGTTTCTCGCTCCGCCTACCAACAATGCCGAGGCAGGCTTCATGTTCCCCCTCGTCAGCCAGTCGGCGGTTCAGATTCTTGGTGATGCAGCCTCGCAGGACGCCATCAACGTGTTCAGTTCCCGCATCGTCTTCGCCTCCCTCTTCGTGGTGGCACTGATAGCCTGGCTGCTCCAGCGCCAGCTCGACGAGTCGGCAGAATGGAAGGCCACTCAGTCGCAGCAGACGGCAGACCAGCCGTCAGGCAAGAAGAGTGTCTTCGCCTCCTTCGGCACCCTGTTCTCCAACAAGGTCAACGTGCGCACGATGCTTTTCCTTGCCGGAATGTATCTCACCTGGAACCTCGTAAGTTCGGTGATGGGCTTCTTCCAGCAGCATATCTACGAGACGGCAGGCGGACTCTCAAACGGTGAGGCAAACATGCTCTCGGCCGGACAGTGGGTGATAATAATCCTTATGACATTCGTGTTCTCGATGCTCGTAGACAAGGTGAACCAGCGCCTGCTCTATATCGTTGGCGTGGGCGCAGCGGTGCTCGCTTGGGTGATGATAGTCACCGTGGGCATCGGCAGCATGTCGGGTCTGCTCTTCTTCACCCTGCTCTGGGGCATCCAGGGCGGAATCTCCGTGCAGGGCTTCTATGCGCTGTGGGCATCCGAACTGTTCCCTGCCAAATACCGTGCCGCAGCCCAGGGCGTGATGTTCTTCATGGTGCGTGGACTGTCGGCAGCCTGGGGACTGGTGTTTGTGAATATCTATGGCGAGGAAGGCGAGGGATTCACCCTTGCCGCCTATCTGATGATGGCGCTTCTCGTGGTGTCGCTTCTCATCGGAGCCATCTGGACCCCCAAGACCCGCGGCAAGTCGCTGGAGCAGATTACGGAAGAAAGATACGGAAAAGAAATATAATACAACGATATGGACAACAAGGCAACATGGATATGGTATCCCGGCGACTTTGAGGTGTGGCTCGGCAACAAGTTCAACAACCGCCGCACGGAGCGCGGAGCGATGTTCCCGCCGTTCTGGAAGCAAGACAGCCATTACGTCACAGTGGAGTTCTCCACCGTCGTGAGCCTCGACAAGGCAGAGACGATAACGATAGCCGCCGAGGGAGATTTCAATTTCATGCTCGACGGCAAACTGCAGTTCGGCATGCCCGGCAGGTTCACCGTGCCGGCCGGCGACCACCGTCTGAACTTCAAGGTTCACAACCAGTCAGTGCCGCCAGCCCTCTTCGTGAAGGGCAGGACGATAAATAGCGGCAACACATGGCTCGCCACCTATGAAGACAAGATATGGATAGACGAGAATGGCGTTGCCCACGGTTCGGGAATCTACGTGCCCGCCGCATCGTGGACCTTCGACAATATCGACACGCCGCCCTCTTCATACAGTCTGGAGAGAAAAGAGATGCAGCCCGTCGGCGAAGAGCAGACGGGCAAGAACAAATGGCTGTTTGATTTCGGACTCGAAACCTTCGGCTACGTCAGACTCAAGGGCGTTGCCGGCAAGGGAATATTGAACATATACTATGGCGAGAGCCGTGAGGAAGCCCTCGACATGGACCGCTGCGAGACCCTCGACCGTCTGGACCTCCGCGCCAACGAGTTTGCCGAGGAAGAGGTGGAGATAGTGCTCGACGACAGCAAGGCGTTCCGCTACGTGATGGTGGAGGCAAAGGGGATGATAACATTCTCGGATGTGGCGATGGACTATGAATATTCGGCGTTCAGCCACAAGAAGAGCGGTTCGTTCAGATGCGACGACCGCCGGCTCAACAAGATATGGCAGGTGGCTGCATACACCATGGACCTCACCACCCGTGAGTTCTTCGTGGATGGCATCAAGCGCGACCGCTGGACATGGTCGGGCGACGCCATACAGTCGTATCTCATGAACTACTATCTGCGCTTCGACACCGACTGCGTGCGTCGCACCATCCGTCAGCTCAGAGGCAAAGATCCCGTTACGGCACACGTCAACACCATCATGGACTACACGTTCTATTGGTTCAAGTCAGTGCTCGATTTCTATCAGTACACCGGCGACATCCGTTTCGTCAGAGAGATATACCCCAGGATGCAGACCCTCATGCAGTATGTCATCGGCAGACTCAATCCCGAGGGAATGGCAGAGGGAAAGGAAGACGACTGGATATTCGTTGACTGGGTGGACTTCCCGATGCACAAGCGAGGCACACTCTGTTTCGAACAGATACTGCTCTGCAAGGCATTCCAGACCATGCACACCTGTGCCGAGGTGCTCCGCGACAACCCGTTGCAGAACCCGCCACAGGGCAGCATCACCACCGCTGAATACGCCAAGGATGCCGACCGCTACGGAAAGCTTGCCGCCGACCTCAAGGCAAAGCTCAAACCCACATTCTGGGACGACAGCCGCAGCGCCTTCATGCACGCCATAGAGGATGGCGAGATGAACCGTGACATCACGGCATTCCCAAATATGTTCGCCATAATATATGATATGGTGGACGACGAGGACAAGCGCCGGATAATGCACTCCGTGATGCTGAATTCCGACATCGAACCCATCACCACGCCATATATGCGCTTCTACGAACTCGAGGCGATGTGCCGCATGGGATATCAGGAGCGTGTGCTGCCCGAGATTCTCGGCTATTGGGGAGGAATGATAGGCGAGGGAGCCACCAGCTTCTGGGAGAAATACAATCCAGCCGACCAGGGAGCAGAACATCTCGCCATGTATGGCCGCCCCTACGGCAAGAGCCTCTGCCACGCCTGGGGAGCCAGTCCGATATATCTCATCGGCAGATACTTCCTCGGCGTAAGCCCCACCATGCCCGGTTATGCGGAATATGAGGTGCGCCCCGTGCTCGGCGGACTGAAACGGATGCAGGGCAGCGTGCCCACACCGTTCGGAGAAGTCAGAGTGAAGATGGATGCCACCAGCGTCAGCGTGAAGAGCGATGGCGGAAAAGGCGTCCTCGTATTGGGAGACAGAAGATACGACATACCCGTGGGCAAGGAGCTCCGCATAGACCGTTTCTGACGACGGCTATAGAGGAAAAGCCGCCTTCTGCGGAAATCGGGAGAAAACGACTTTTTTGAACAATGGACAATCTGGTAACGTGACACACGTGCCACACCCAACTAAAACAGATATGATAAGACAAACGATATTAGCATTAGCTGCCGCAGCGGCATTCGCCTCATGCGGACACAACGACACATTGGTGAAGACAACGACACAGTCGCCACAGACCGACTATGCCGCTGCCGTAATCGCCGACAACATAAAAGCAGCCCCCAAGGGCTATAGCATCAGCATCGGAATAGCCGCCGACACCGTTGGGAAGCCGGCAGAGGGATTCTCGCTGCAGCGCAAGGGAAAGAAAATCAGCATCATCGGCAACGATGCCTCGGGAGCCATCTACGGCGCCAACCGCCTCGTGGAATATTTCAGGATGAACAACTCCCTCGAAATACCCTATACCATCGTTGACGCACCCGAGATGAAGCTCCGCGGAGCATGCGTGGGACTGCAGAAGACAGTATATCTGCCGGGCCACAAAGTATATGAATACCCATATACGCCAGAGAATTTCCCGTGGTTCTACGACAAGGAGCTGTGGGTGAAATACCTCGACATGCTCGCCGCCGACAATATGAACGCCGTGTTCCTGTGGAACGGCCACCCCTTCGCCTCGCTCGTGAAGCTCAAGGACTATCCCTTCGCACCCGAAGTGGACGACGCCACGATGAAGAAAAACCAGGAGATGTTCTCCTTCCTCACCCAGGAGGCAGGCAAGCGAGGCATACGCGTGATACAGATGTTCTACAACATCATAGTGTCGAAACCCTTCGCCGACCACTACGGCATAAAGACACAAGACCGCAACCGCCCCATCACGCCACTCATCGCCGACTACACCCGCAAGAGCATAGCGGCATTCATAGAAAACTATCCCAACGTGGGCTTCCTGGTGTGTCTGGGAGAGGCGATGTCGGGAATCGACAACGACATAAAATGGATGAACGAGACCATCATCCCCGGCATCAAAGACGGACTGAAGGCTTCGGGACGTACCGACGAACCTCCAATCATCCTGAGATCACACGACACCGACGGACCGCGGGTGCTACGCGAGGCGCTGCCGCTATACAAGAACATCTACACGATGAGCAAATACACCGGTGAGTCGCTCACCACCTATCAGCCGCAAGGACCATGGGCTGAGACCCACCGCCAGCTCGCCGCTGCAGCACCCGTGCATATCAGCAACGTGCATATCCTCGCCAACCTCGAACCGTGGCGATGGAGCTCACCGGCGTTCATAGAGAAAACCGTTCAGGCGATGCACAACGTGCACCACGCCAACGGACTACATCTCTATCCGCAGGCAAACTACTGGGACTGGCCTTACACCGCCGACAAGCTGCCCGACGGAAAGAGGGAGCTGCAGATAGACCGCGACTGGATGTGGTATCAGGCATGGGGACGATACTCATGGAACTGCCACCGCGGAGAAGACAAGACATTCTGGAAGAAGACACTGGCAGAATACTACGGCACCGACACGCTGACCGCCGGCCGCATCATAGAGGCGTATGACCAGAGCGGAGAGATAGCACCCAAGCTGCTGCGACGCTTCGGCATCACAGAGGGCAACCGCCAGTGTCTCTTGCTCGGAATGAAGATGAGCCAGCTCGTCAACCCATACAAATACACCATCTATCCGGGATTCTATGAGAGCTGCGGACCTACGGGAGAGAAACTCATAGAATATGTGGAGAAGGAATGGAAACACGAGAAACACGTGGGAGAACTGCCCCTCGACATCGTGGACCAGTGTGTGGCACACGGTGAAAAGGCACAGGAGGCGCTGAAAGGACTCGCGGCAAGCGTGACGAAGAACAGGGACGAATTCCTCAGACTCGCCAACGACATCGACTGCTACAGCGACTTCGCGCGGTCGTTCCGTTACAAGGTGCTTGCCGCTGAGCAGGTGCTCAACTACAAATGGACGAAAGACGCAGACTATCTCAAGAAAGCCGTGCCGCTCCTCGAACAGAGCGACAGCTGTTATATGGCACTCGTGGACAAGACCCGAGACACATACTACAACGCCAACAGCATGCTCACCTCGCAGCGCCGCATCCCCGTGGGAGGCGACGGCGGAAAATACAGCACATGGCAGGAGATGATGCCCGTGTATCAGCAGGAACTCGACAATCTGAAGAAGAACATCGCCAGTCTCACATCCACCGACAAGACAGCCACACGCCGCGAGACCATCGCCAGGCTGAATGATGCGCTGACGGGCAAGGGCAACGCGAAGAAGGGAGAAGTGACGCTCCTGAGCGACTACCCCGTGGTGAAGCTGAAGAAGGGCGCACATCTCTTTGCCGGACGTGATGAGGCTGTGGACACGCTGGCCACAGAACTGCAGGGCATGAAGGCGCTGGTGCTCAACCGCGACACGGCACGCATCAAGGGCATCTCGGTGGAGTTCACCGCCACGAAGCCTGTGAAACTCCTCGTGGGATTCTTCGTTGACGACCAGACGAAATTCGCCCGTCCGCCGAAACTCGAAACCGACGCTACCGGAAACGAATACGGACAGGCAGAGCCAGTGATAAGCAACGCTCTGATAATGACCACAATGCCGATAGCCAACATCCATGCCTACAGCTTCCCTGCCGGCCACCACGTGATAAACCTGCCCAAGGGAATAATAATGGTGGCAGGATTCACCGACAGCGAGCTGAAGATACGCGACGCCAAACTCAACGGCGCAGGAACGGAAGTGGACTGGCTGTTCATGTAACCCCACAAACGGCCATTGTAACCCACAAACGGCAATCAGGCAAATATAGAATTCAAAACGGATTATGAAACGAATATATCTTATAATATCCCTCTGCCTCCTGCTCTCCGCCGGCGCTGCAGCCCAGCGCCGCGGCAAGAGCCGCACGGCAGCCAGAGCGGCGGCAGTGACGCAGCAGGAGATGCAGCGCATCTACGAGACCGTGAAGACGCCATACAAATACGGAATGGTGGTGGCACCGGCCGACAACGGTCACAAGATAGACTGTCCGACGGTGTTCCGCAAGGACGGCAAGTGGTTTATGACCTATGTGTGCTACAACGGCAAAGGCGGCACCGACGGCAGAGGCTACGAGACATGGATTGCCACGAGCGGCGACCTGCTCCACTGGCAGACACTCGGCAGAGTGCTCGAATACGGCACCGGCGACGAATGGGACAGAAACCAGCGCGGAGGATTCCCGGCACTCGTGGACTACACCTGGGGCGGCTCCTATGAGATAGAGCGATACAAGGGCCGCTACTGGATGACATATATCGGAGGAGAGGGCACCGGCTATGAGGCGGTGAACGCTCCGCTGAGCATCGGACTGGCCTCGACGAAACTCGACGTGACGAAGGCACACCCATGGGAGACGGCAGGCAAGCCGGTGATGTCGTATAACGACAAGAACGCCCAGTGGTGGGAATACATGACACAGTATAAGAGCACGGTGTATCGTGTGGACAAGAAACTCTTCGGCTACCCCTTCATGATGTATTACAACGCCGGAGGAAAAAACGCCACACATCCCAAAGGCGAGCGCATCGGAGTGGCTTTCTCACACGACATGAAGAAATGGACACGCTACAAGGCGAACCCCATCTTCGCCCACGACACCGACGGCACCATTACAGGCGACGCACAGATAGTGAAGATGGGAAACATCTACGTGATGTTCTATTTCTCTGCCTTCAACCCCACCCGCGAATACAACGCATACAATACCTTCGCTGCAAGCCGTGACATGATACACTGGTATGACTGGCAGGGAGCCGACCTCATCGTGCCGTCGAAACCATACGACGAGATGTTCGCCCACAAAAGCTATGTGGTGGAACACGACGGAGTGGTGTATCATTTCTATTGCGCCGTGAACAACAGCGGACAGCGTGGCATCGCCGTGGCAACGAGCCGCCCGATGGGAAAGAGCGAGATCTCCTTCCCGGCGCCGGACCCAGTGGGCAAACGTACCACTGTGGCCTTGAACGACAGTTGGCAGATAACCTTCGGAGGGGAGACATTCACCAAAGACATACCCTTCAACCTCGACGACTATTACGGAGCGCTGCAGAAGGAGCACGGCAACCTGCACGGCAAGGCGGTGTTCCGCAAATCGTTCACCGCTCCCGATATGGAAGGCAAGGAGTATTTCCTGAGATTCGAGGGAGTGGGCACATATTGCGACATACTGCTCAACGGCAAGAAGCTCGGCACCTACGACATCGGACGTACCACGGAGACGATAGACATCACACAGAGCGTGGCGAGGGGAAAGGAGAACAGTCTTGAAGTGCGCGTGTCGCATCCCAAAGGCATCACCGACATGCCGTGGGTGTGCGGCGGATGCAGTTCGGAATGGGGATTCAGCGAGGGATCGCAGCCCTTCGGCATCTTCCGTCCGGTGGTGATGGAGATTACCGACAAGGTGCGCATAGAGCCGTTCGGAGTGCATGTATGGTCGAACCAGGCATGCGACAGTCTCTTCGTCGACACCGAGGTGAAGAACTACGGAGAGGAGACAGCCACCTTCCAGTTGATAAACAAACTCTCTGAGAAGAGCGGCAAGCAGACCATGCGACTGACCGACGAGCTGACGCTGCAGCCGGGAGAGGTGAAGACCGTGCGCCAGCAGGCGGCGATACAGAATCCGAGGCGCTGGACGATGGAGAAGCCGTATCTCTACAACCTCAACACCATGATAAAGCGCAATGGAAAGGCCACCGACGACCTGCTGACTCCGTTCGGATTCCGCAGCATATCATGGCCGCTGACGAGAGGCGACGGCGACAAACGCTTCTATCTCAACGGCAAACCGGAGTTCATCAACGGCGTGTGTGAGTATGAACACATGTTCGGACAGAGCCACGCCTTCAGTGACGAGCAGATAGAGGCGAGGATGAAGGAGGTGATGACCACGGGCTTCAACGCCTTCCGCGACGCACACCAGCCGCACAACCTGCTCTACAAGAAGATAATCGACGAGAACGGCATACTGTGGTGGCCGCAGTTCTCGGCACATATATGGTATGACACGCCACAGTTCAAGGAGAGCTTCAAGCGCCACCTCATACAATGGGTGAAGGAGCGCCGCAACTCTCCGTCAATAATCCTTTGGGGACTGCAGAACGAGAGCACCATACCGGCAGAATTCGCCAAGGAATGCTCCGACATCATACGCCGCCTCGACCCCACATGCGGAACGCAGCGACTCGTGACAACCTGCAACGGCGGCGAGGGGACAGACTGGAACGTGGTGCAGAACTGGAGCGGCACGTATGGCGGAAAGCTCGAAGACTATGCCAAGGAACTCTCGCGCGACGACCAGCTCCTCAACGGAGAATACGGTGCGTGGCGCACACTGGGCAACCACTCGGGAGAACGCTACACGGAGGAGAAGCAGTGTGACATACTGGAGCGCAAGGTGCAGCTGGCAGAGAGTGTGAAGGACAGTGTGTGCGGACAGTTCCTCTGGACCCTGCAGAGCCACGACAATCCCGGACGCCGACAGCCGGAAGAGGGCTTCAGGATGATAGACAAGGTGGGACCCTTCAACCACAAGGGACTGATATCCACATGGGAGCAGCCGGGCGACGCATTCTATATGTATAAGTCGCACTACGTGTCTGCCGACAAGGATCCGCTGGTGTATATCGTGCCGGCGATACATATCGACAGCATCGGCGGAAAGAAAGAGGAGGGCGACAGTATGGCTGTGGCAACTCTCGACAGTGTGAGGGTTTACAGCAACTGCGACCGTGTGACGCTGAGCTGCGGACAGTGGAGCCAGACCAAGGAGCGCGACGTGAAGGGCAACACCACGCTCTTCCGCTTCTATGGAGTGAAGGCGGGCGGCGACGCCCTCGTGGCACGCGGATACTGCAAAGACCGCCTGGTGAGCTGCGACTCTCTCGCCATGCCTTCGTATAACGCATGGAACGAGGATATCATAAAACCAGCCAACGGCTACAACTACATAGCGCGCATAAACTGCGGCGGCGACGACTATGTGGACAGCTACGGACTGACCTGGCAGCAGGACAACAGCAGCTGGTCATCGTCGTGGGGCGACGGGTTCAAGAAGGAGACCAGCCCTTATCAGGCGAGCCAGACGAATAATCCGCTGATGTTTGCATCACCGCTCTTCCGCAGTTCGCGATTCGGCAGACACCGTCTGTCGTACACCATACCGGCGCAGCCCGGCGACTATCGTGTGGAACTCTATTTCATCGAGCCCTGGTGGGGCAGGGGAGAGTCGGCGACTACCGATTATGAGGGATTGCGACTCTTTGATGTGGCGGTGAACGACACCACCCGAATCCGCAACCTCGACCTCTGGGCACAGGCGCGCTACGGCAGACCATACAAGCGGGTGCTGAATGTTCACAACGAGGGCAAGGAGATACGTATCGACTTCCCGAAGGTGAATGCCGGACAGGCTGTAATCTCTGCCATCGCCGTGGCGACGGAAAACCACGACGTGAAGGCGGTGGACAAGAAACCAGTGAAGGAGAGCAAGACGATGTGGGCAGACTTCGAGAAAGAGACCTATGCCGCCACACCCGACAGTCTGCTGCCGCCGAAGACCAGCAGTGCCATCACCGCAGAGGGAATCCTGCACAAGGGAACGATGACGTTTGAATACAACGTTGGTGTGGCGAAGGTGTATGCCCTGAGATTCCGCTACTACAATCCGGAGAAGGAGCGCACGCTCCACGTGAAGATAACAGACCTCAACGGTGTGGTGTATAAGGAAGACGATATCACCTTCGTGAAGACTCCTGAGAAGAAGACCAAGCGCCGCAACACGAGCATCACCACTGGTTCGCAGACCAATGCCGGCAGCTATAAGGTGACTCTCACGGGCGACGGCATCGACAGGATGCTCTTCGAGAAGCTGACGATAGAATAATCCCCAATCGGTCGTCAGACCGTTTCTGATGACCGGTTTGGGATAAGATGTGACTTTCCGTCCGCCTCTTCAGACTTCGGAGTGAGGCTGGATAACAGATAACATCACAGAAAACAGAATCGCTCAAACATTATGTCTTGAAAACAATATTGTTCAAAGCATAATGTTTGAGCGATTTTTTTTATCCCTAATGGGCATCAGGGTTTGTCCGGTTTTTGTCTTTCAGAAGGGTGGGCTTATCCCAAATGAGTCTTCAGGGTTTGTCTGGATTTTGTCTTCTCAGAAGAGAGGTCTTATCCTACAGACTCTTGTCGATGCGGCAGAGCGGTTCGTTCAGTCCGCCCATCTCCTTTTTGTATCTCTCGTCGCCGCGACACATGTCGAAGTCTGCCACTCCCTCGTCTATCCATCTCTTCGAAGCCTCCAGTATGAGCAGGATGCCGGGAGAATAGCGGCTGAAAGAAGTGTCGATGGCGAGCTTCGGCATGAGCAGATGGTTGCGGTGGCGATATACTATCATGAATGCCGCCGGCTGGTCGTCGATATGCAGCACGTAGAGCTCCGCTGCGTCGAGCGCCCTCAGACTGCGGCTGGCGCATCCCGAACTGGTTTCATACATAGCCTTGAGGCTGATGCCGATTTCAGACAGGGCTCCTGCCTTGCGGTGGCGCCAAGCCATCTTGCGTCTCAGATAGAGTTTCCACAGACTGCGCATATATCCGTCGTCGGGCATTCCGCCCCGGCGATACACCTTCAGTTCCATCCTCTTGGAGTCGGTCTTCAAGTGGTTGTATGCCTTGCGGATGTTCTTGTATATGTTCTTGTTGAGCGACGCCACATAATCCTCATGGCTTTCAAATCCGGCGAGCGGCACATGATAGCTCGTGCGCTCCTTCAGTTCGCCGCCGATCCTCTTCATTACGCCAGCGAAGGGAGCTGCCATCGGCACGTCGGCAAAGCTGATTTTCATCCCCTTGTGTGCCGTCTCGATATATCCGGCGATGGCATCCGTCATCCCCTCGTCCCACTCCCCGGTGTAGGGACAGCAGATGTTGAGCACTCCCGCCACTCTGCATGATGGAATCCTCACCTTCTTGGACAGTCGTGTCACCAGTGTGGGTATGATGGCGAACGGTCTGCCGTCGAGTCTCACCAGATGGTAGCGCATCGCCGTGGTAATCCTGCCGATGCCCTTAGTGGTGTGGCGGAACAGGAACTCGTTCCATTCGTAAGTCTGGTAATATGTGTATTCAACGTATCTGCCGCCGTTCTCCTCCGCTTTCCTGTCG
>CAVBFA010000023.1:25877-27924 GCA_963594595.1 Oscillibacter sp.
AATGATAATAATCCTTTTGGCATGGTGTGGTTTTGCTGATTGTCCCCATGCGGCATGATGACCGATTGGGGCTTGATGTTGAGTCATTTTTCTTAGGCGGTTGCAAAAGTAATGAATAAAAACAGAATAATATGCAATATGTACAAATAAGTGACGGTGAAAATATTTCATCGTCACAAAATGGGCTGTCGTATCTCATATTTTACATGGGAGGAATGAAAATATGGACAACTTTTTGAAATGCCGGAAAAACTTCGTAAATTAGCGGCGAAAACAAAAAGAGCAGAATGTTATGAGTGAAATGGTGAATTGTTATCCTGTGGGCATCCAGACTTTCAGAAATATCCGTGAAGGCGATTATCTGTATGTCGACAAGACCGGCTACATCGCAGACTTCAGGAGAAAAAAGATGAAATACGTTTTCCTGAACCGTCCCAGACGGTTTGGCAAGTCACTCTTTGCCTCCACACTTCACTCTTATTTTGCCGGTGAGAAAGAACTTTTCAACGGGCTTGCCATTGCAGAATATGAGAAAGAGTGGGCGAGCCATCCTGTGTTTCATTTCGACATGAGCGGTGCAAAGCACTTTGATGCGGAGTCGCTCGTGAAATACCTTGACTGGATTCTGAAGCCTTATGAGCAGGAATATGGACTGTCTGCCGATGACGGGGAACCTAATACGAGGATGGCAGACCTGGTGAGGAAGGCTTATGCGCAGACAGGACAGAAAGCAGTGGTCATCATCGACGAGTATGATGCCCCTTTGCTTGATGTAGTGCATGAGAAGGAGAATCTTGTCACCCTGCGCAAGATAATGCAGAATTTCTACAGTCCTCTCAAAATGCTCGACCCATACCTTGAGTTCGTCTTTATCACGGGAATAACGAAATTCTCCCAGCTCAGCATCTTCAGCGAGTTGAACAATCTCGACAATATCAGCATGCTCAACCAGTATTCTGCCATCTGCGGAATAAGCATGACGGAGCTCACTACTGTTATGAAACCCGATGTGGAAGGACTTGCCAGGGCTCTTCATCTCACCTATGAAAAGACTCTTGAGGCATTGCGGCAATATTACGACGGTTATCATTTCAGTGAAAAATCAGAAGATATTTTCAATCCGTTTAGTTTGATAAAATCCTTGAACGGACAGGATATTTCGTCTTATTGGTTCGGTTCCGGCACCCCGGCATTCCTCCTCAAGCAGCTCGACAGGTTTAATGTCAATCTCTCGTCGCTGGAGGAACAGGATGTCACGCTTGACTCATTCGACCGTTCTCCGGAGGAAATGACAGACGCATTGCCGCTGCTCTATCAGAGCGGCTATCTCACTATAAAGAAGTATGACCCGATATTCAAGGAATACACCCTTGGCATTCCTAACAAGGAAGTTCGCGACGGACTGCTTTTCTCTATGATTCCGCATTATCTGAATCCGCGCCGCACCGACAATGATGCTTTCCTCCTTGGTTTCTGCAAGGCTGTGTTCCGTGGTGATATAGAGAAGGCATTGGAGTGTATGCGTATATATATGGCAAACATCCCCTACGACCTTGAGAACCATACGGAGAAGCATTTCCAGACCATATTCTATCTTATGTTCAGCTTCTTGAATATATATATCAAGACAGAGGTGAAGAGTGCTGTCGGTAGGGCGGATGCCGTCATGTATATGCCAGATACGGTGTATGTCTTCGAGTTGAAGGTAGACAAAAGTGCCGATGAGGCTTTGCGTCAGATAGATGAGCGTGGCTATATGATACCATATCAATCATCCGGCAAGCATCTTGTTAAGATAGGCATAAGTTTCGACAGCAAGACCCGGACGATTTCAGATTGGAAAATCTGCAAGTAGGCATTCCTGGCTGAATGGTTAGAAAACCCGAAACTGGGGATGTGATGTATGATATTCACATAGAATATCATCGAAACGCCATCACGAATCATATAGGTCAGAATTTCCCCCACAGTGTGGGGAAGGAAACCCCACATTAGGGGGTTCTATTCCCCACGCCGTGGGGGAAATTTCGTGTACATGGTTTAACCC
>CAVBFA010000024.1:0-26591 GCA_963594595.1 Oscillibacter sp.
GAATATAATGGATTCCGGCACTAATTTCTCTGCCGGAATCCATTATATTATACTGCCAGGAAACACATAAAATCAAATAAAAATATATTTCATTATGGCTTACATGTCACAAGAAGGCTACGACAAGATGGTAGCCGAACTGAAACGTTTGGAGAGTATTGAGCGTCCGAAGGCATCTGCCGCAATCGCAGAGGCTGCCGACAAGGGCGACCTTAGTGAGAACTCTGAGTATGATGCAGCAAAAGAGGCGCAGGCTCATCTGGAAGACAAGATCAACAAGCTGAAGCTCGCCATCGCTGAAGCGAAGATCGTTGACACGTCACGCCTCAGCACCGACACCGTACAGATTTTGTCGAAGGTGGAGATGACAAACATCGCCACAAAGGCAAAGATGTCATACACTATCGTCAGCGAGAGCGAGGCGAACCTCAAGGAGGGAAAGATCTCCATCAAGACACCTATCGCACAGGGACTGCTCAACAAGAAGGTAGGCGACGAGGCTGAGATAAAGATTCCTCGCGGCACCATAAAACTGAGAATCGACAAGATTTCCGTAGAATAAAAACTATAGATTATGGACATTTTTTCTAAGATTGCTGCCGGCGAGATTCCAAGCTGGAAATGCGCCGCAAACGAGAAGTTCTATGCGTTCCTCGACATCAACCCTCTTGTGAAGGGTCACACTCTGGTGATTCCACGCCGTGAGGTGGACTACTATTTCGACATGACCGACGAGGAGATTGCCGAAATGGCGGTTTTTGCAAAAAAGGTGGCGGTTGCCATCAAGAACGCTTTCCCATGCCGCAAGGTGGGCATGGCAGTGCTCGGACTGGAAGTGGCTCATGCCCACGTTCACCTCGTGCCGATGCAGAACGAGAAGGACATGCTCTTCTCTAACCCTAAACTGAAACTCACCGACGAAGAGTTCAAGGAAATCTCCGACAAGATCTTCGCCGAGTTCAACAAACTGTAATTACGCCGCCCCTCTCTGGCTGGGAGAAAGCCACGAGCAGGACACAGCGGAAACTCCAAGAGAATATTTAACCCCAAACGGAATGGTGACCGTTTGGGGTTATTTTTTTATCCCAGATCGGTCATCAGACCGTATGGGGGTTACATAATCGCCATATAAGATAAGGAATGATGACACCCCTACCCTATCCGGACGACTTTCCTATTTCAATACGCACTGTTCCACGTTATATCCCGTAAGCTCGACAAACGGCACCTGCTGTCGTGCATCGGCATTGTCCCATCCGATATTGACCGTGCGTTCCTCTCCGGGCATGAGGTGGAAATAGTTGTCTGAATAGTCCACGGGCAGCACCTGACTGCCATCGCCGGTCTTGAGATTGAGCCTTATCATCATTGCCGGTGTGGAAGCGATGTTCCGCAAAGTCAGCGTCATGGCGTTGCCGGACGGGCGTTTTACTGAAGCCGCTACGTTCACCACGGGCAGTGTGGCAAGCTGCTGCAGATTGCCTTCATCGGTAGACAGCACATAGAAATTGGTAGACAACGTCGCGTTATTGCTGTCGGCAAGTCTCAAACGGATGTAATACACCGTTCCGTCGATATTCCCGGGCACGGAGTCGGTGGCGAGAGCTGCCAGTTCTACGGTGGAGTCACCATTGGAGTTTACCACACTGCTATCCACACGGACAATATTGCCACGGATATCGAGCAGTTCGCGGGTTGCCACAAGGTCTTTATAGCTATGCGTCGTGCGGTTTACCACCTCGATGTTGCGTGTCAGGGCGTTACGCTGGATATGCAATGGTTCGCAAGCCTTGCGTGCGCCGAAGAAGGCTGCCGTAGGTTCGAAATAATAGTCATAACACTGCCATGTATAGCTTGGCCAGCAGGCATGGCTCATCCAGATGAGCAGTCCCTGACGGTATTTTGAATCTGCCTCATACATCGCACGATAACCTTCATAGTTTTCCCATTGTGCCAGACGGGTGAACTCGTCGGCAGACTCCGGTTTGCCGAACATACGTTCTACTATTGACATGAACGAAGCGCCTCGCTGAGCGCCTGCCTGTGTGAAATCATGCTGTCCCCAAGCATCGCCGGGTTCCCATTCTATCGGTTCTGCGAGTGTGCGGCGTGTGCCTTCCGGCGTCATCACGTTAGGCATGCCACGCTCGGTATGCAGTTTTCCGCTCTGCTTGGCGAAATAGGTACGTGGCGGTTCCGCCCAATACGGTCCGTGTCCGCTCACTCCGTCATCAGCCGAGGATGATATGTAAAGCAGCTTCGGGTTCATCTCTGCCACAGTCTGCCGCAAACCGTCGTCGAGGGCCTTTGGAGGATAGCCTTCGTTTCGTCCGCAATAGAGAGCAATAGACGGATGGCGGCGCATACGGCTCGTGAAATCACGGGCGTTGCACATGAACATCACCTCGTCGTCGGGATCCGGTCCGTCGGCAGGGTTGGCAAGCCAGAAGTCCTGCCACACCATGATGCCATACTTGTCGCAAGCGTCATAAAACTCCTCGTCACCGGTCATTCCCACCCAGTTGCGAATCATGTTGAAGTTCATGTCGCGGTGAAGGCGCACGGCAATGTCGTATTCCCTCTGGCGATAGTTGAGGTTAGACTCCGGGAATCCCCAGTTTCCGCCGAGCGGCACGATGCGCCGCCCGTTGATGAAAAGTTTCAGCTGCGTGTCAGGGTCGGCATATCGCATCTCCCTGATACCTGCCTTGTAGTGGATGCGGGCAGTGGCGTTGTGGCCCTGCTGATTGTCTGCCACGAACTCAAATCCGGCATCATGCAGATATGGTTCGCCATATCCGTTTGGCCACCAGAGGCGTATGCGGCGGTCGCAAAGGGTCTGGTATTCGTCGGGACAGAACACCACCTCACGCTGTTCTCCGGCTTTAAGCGTGATATTCTTTTCAAACTTCAGATTGCCTATCCATCCTCTCAGCGTTCCGCTCACTTCCTTGTCGAGCCAGTTGTGCGCCAACACGCGTGGCGTCATGGTGGCAAGGGTGTCGGGCAGATTGTCGAGACGGGTGCTTACCACGGGGTCTGCGAGGGTCACTGAAGCAGTAGACGTAAGATAGACATCATTCCAGATTCCGATATCACGACCGCGGATAGTTGATATCCAGTCCCAGCCGATGGTGGCATGGAAGGTGGGGTTGTCTGCTCCGAGTATGCCGCCGTTGAAGTCGGTGTTCAGATGGTTTTTCTCCTTTATCGCTCCGGGATGTGCATTCTTGTGGATAAGCACGGCGAGTGTGTTTACTCCTCCGTTGAGATATGGCGTGATGTCGGCTACGGAACGGGTGAAGGCTCCCTCTATGCGGTCTATCTTATTGCCGTTGACCCACACATCGGCTTTCCAGTTGATGCCGTCGAAATTCAGAAGCACCCGCTGTCCGTCCATCTCCTTTGGCAGGGAGAAGGTGCGGCGATACCAGAAGTCGGAGTTGAAATATGAATCACTGATGCCGAACATATTGTCGGCATAGTCTGGATTGGCAAGAGCGCCATAGTTGACGAAACTGGTGAGCACGGTGGCTGGCACGGTGGCTGGAATCCAACTGTCGTCGGTGGCAAACTGCCCCGTGGACACCTTCTCACCTCCTGCTTTCACCTGTGACGCACGGCACACTTTCCAGTCTCCGGCATTGAGCATCATGCGGTTGTCGGCATATCCACCGTTTGCTGATTCCATACCGGAGAGGGGGGCTGACTTCGTGTCGCGTCGAACGCCCCTTCCTTCGACCTTCAGTTCGCTCAGCACGTATGCCTTGGTAGGCACATCGCCGGTCTTCGCCACATCGATGCTGCCTCCGTCCATGGTGACTCTGACATAGCGGCAACTTACACCGCTGAGTTTTATGCGGTCAACGCGCCGCTTGCTGTTGTCGGGCAGCGTTGCCACACGGCGCCATTGCCGGGGGGCGTCGCTGACTTCTATATATCCATGCTTGGGCCGGCGTATCCACGAAAGGTCAACGAACGACACCTCTGACTTGGCGGCAAGGTCTACCTGTGCCCATTCATGTCCCTCGCCGGCACTCATCCAGGCGCTTCCGAAACGGGAGTTTGGTATGACATCGGCAAGCACTCGCCCGCCGCCCTTGTAGAAGTCGATATTGAAGACTGTCCAATACACAGCCCCTTCCATATCCAGCTCCAGACGCATGGCTGTGATGTCACGGCAGTCGTCGGGCAGCTCGAACTGCAGATTGATGTAGCGCTGCGGCAGCATGCTTGTCCCGGTCTGCTTGTTAGGGTCGCTGCTCACCTTGCTCTTCGACAAAGTGCCGGGCAGCTTGTCGCCCCGGTCTTCTGCCACCACACGCCATCCGCCTTTCCTGCCGGTCGGCACAAGCACTTTTATGCTGTAGCCTCCATGTGCCTTCGCCTCGTCGTATGCCACGTAGCAGCGCAACTTTATGCGGTCGGCTTTCACCGACATCGCCGTCCACTGATATTGCAGGCTGTTGCTGCTGCCCATCAGCGTGTTGCGGGTCCACTCCCCACCGTCGATTGCCCATTCCCGCTCGCGTCTTGGCAGCGGTCCGGCGGCATTGCATACGGTGAGTGTCGGCGGCATCGCGGTTGTCACGATGCCATCGGTGAGAAGTTGTCCTGTGAGATTGTAGTCGAAACATGATGATGTGCGCACATGGCGCATCAACGACAGGTTGTCGTCGGCATCGGGATTGGCAGCAAAGGCTGTTGATGCAAACAGAAATGCCATCAGGCCATTGGCTATTCTACGGTAACAGATCATATATAATAGGTTTTAGATGCGAAGTTAAGAAAAGTATTTGAAACGGCAAGCGTTTATTCATGAAACAAACGTTCAGTGACGGTAAATGAGGTTCAAATCATACCAAGTTATTTTTTCACCGTCACTTAGCCACGGAAAAAGCCGGAGACCATCGGACAATAAACGCCCAATCGCCTCCGGCTATATCACAAGCGGCTGTCATACCGCAAAAGTCCGTTATGGCATCTTACCATGTCACGCTCATACCCATCGATATGCTGGCGTTTGAGCTGAGAGGGATACATTCCTTGCTGGTCTTGCCAAGGATGTGGTCCATACCGATGAAGAAGTTGTAGCCCTTCGGATGGATGTTCACCACATATCCCATGCTTGTAGCAAAGCTGCTTGCCGCAAAGCTGATGCCACCGTCGAGCCACTTGAGGGGCTTCCAGTTGGCGCTCAGTCTGCCTTCTGTCCATGAGTATTCGCCCTTGATGCGTGTTGTACTGAGCAGACCGAAGCTTATCTTGCGGTATGCCGGCAACTGATACTCGCAGCCCACATTCAGTGTGGCTCCCAGTCCGGTGGTGCGACTTCCCTTGTCGCCCTTGTCCTGCAGGTTTATGAAGTCTGTTATCTGGTCACTGTATTTGTCTGTCTGGTCATCGATGGTTCCCGGGCGGTCGCTCTTCACTGAAGTGTCGTGGAAGCCGTTGAACTCGAAACTCTTGTTCTTGTTGGTTGCCTGCATGTCGTTGCTCCAGCTCATGAATCCGAGGTCGAGCACCGAGGCGCTCACCGTCCAGTCTTCGTTGATCTTATACACGGCACCCAGGTCGAGAGCCATACCGAAGCCTCCGAGTCCTGCTCCATCCACGTCGATGTCGTCAATCTTCTCGTATGTGCCGGCACCTGCCGTTTCATACTCCTTCTCTTTCATCTTATACTGGAATCCCTTCATCGAGACGTCTGCCTGAGCGTCACCGCTGATTGTCCATTTCTCTGGTGCCGAGAGGTCTGCCTTCACGTCCTTGAACTTGAAGTCGGCACGCGCCACTCCGAAGAGGAGTTTGAATTTCGCACCTACTCTCAGCTTCTCGTCGATATTGCGTGAATGACCGAACGCCAGTTCCACATACGACTGTGCGTGGGCGCTGATGTCACCGATGTTGTAGTTGTTGTTGCCGGTGTTGCGCGCAAACTCGAAGAGTTCGTATGGCAATACCATACCAAGCGATGACTTTGAATTGAGTTCCACGGTGTTGTATCCGCCGAACGCCTTGAAGCCTGCAGCGAGAAGCGCAACTGACACGTCGCCCACCACTCTGTTGTTGCCGGTGGAGAATCCGTCGAGCGCCTTGGCATCGGAGATATAGGGGTTCATGAAGGTCGTCATCTTCTTGTTGCTGTCGATGCCGAAGCGTGGGTTCTTCATCACCACGTCTTCATAACCGAAGTTTCCCTGAAGACTGATGTTCACGTTGCCGAGACCTGGAATGGAAACGAAGTTCTGGTCGTTGCCGAATGCCGGGTTCATGGTGTTGCGGGATGCGAACTGGTCGGTGAAATACGCCGAATTGAGGTTCTGCGCCATTGCCGAGCTGCCGGCGGCAAGCATTGCCACGGCGAGCATATTCTTTATCTTAAGACTTGTCATAATCAGGTTTTGTGTTTAAAGGTTAGTTAAAGTCGCCAATCACCTTGCCCACCATCTTTATCTTTATATCGGTGAGCTTCAGAGTATGTTTCTGCGCATTGAGCGTGATGCCCGTCACGGCGTTTCCTTCACCGCTTGCCTTTCCGGCAACGATGAGCACCAGTCCGTCGAGTCGTTTCATGGCATCATCGTCGGTCTGCATGATCTTCACCTCCAGTGGTGATGTCTGCGATTCCACTCCATCTGCCGATGCCTTAACATCCTTCTGAACGAGCTGCACCTCGATGCCCTTGAGCTCCTTCTTGTCGGCATCCACCGGTATTACATCCAATGACATGTATGCAGGCACACAGCTTGTCACGTTTGCCGTAGCCAGCAGATAAGCGCCGTCTGCGAGCTTCATGTCCTTGATGTCGTCGTGCCATCCGTCGAGGGTGTCACGGTATTCTATCACCGCATTCTCTGCAAATGCCAACGGTGCGTCAACATGATACGAAGGTTGTATCACGTAGGTGTGTCCGAGTTCGAAGCGTCCTTCCTTCTTGCTGTCTGCCGTTGCCGTAGCGGTGAACTTGATGTTGTCTGGTATGATCTTTATGAGGTCAGACAGATTGCTCTTGGTGATTACCTGGTCGTAACCTTCCACTCCGTTTCCTCTGCGGCAGATGCACACATGGGTTGTCTGGCCGCCTGTCACACGTATTCCCTCTACATCCACCGAGGCTGTCTCGCGTCCGTTCTTGAAGGCTTTGATAGTACCGTTTACGATACCATCCACCTGCATGTCGTTGCTGATGTCGAGCGAAATCTGCGGATTATACAGGTCTGCCACCACATTTCCGTCTTTCAGGAAGTCTGGCACACCGGTGATGTCCACGTCACCGAGGTCGTTGAGGTCGATATCCGGGTTGAAGCGTCCTGTGGCTGCCTCGATGGTGAAGTTGTCGTTTTCATAGGTACAGGTGATCTCTCCTCCGACATTTCCAGCATCTGCTGCAGAACCGGTATATGGTGCTGTGGCATCCAATACGACAAAGCCGTCGAGTTCCACATTCTTGCCGTTTATCTTTAATGAAGAACCGGGATATTCCTGCTTCACGGTGAAGTCGATTGCCTTGATATTCACCTTCACCACCAGGTCTTTTGAGGTAGGCACATCATTGAAGGCTACCGTTCTTCCAGTTACTGTCGGCGTCATTGAGCATCCGTTGTCTGCCAGTTGCATATATTTAGGGAATGTCAGCGAGAGTTTCTGGAATTTAGGAATGCTCCTCTTGACATTGTCATCGAATTTGAGTCTGAGTGTTACGGGTGCCTTCAATTCAGCCTTCTTCATATCAACGACATCTGCCGGTTTCTCACCCTGGTAATGGAACTCCACAAGGTTTCCCACGCCACTAATGTCGCCTTCCAGCGAACCATTGCGACGCACGCCTTTCGACCTTGTAGGCGATACAACACCAACAGGCACTGGAGTGATGATGGGTTCAGATTTCTTCCAAACTACAATCTTGTCGATAAGCGGATGCACGGGGGCAACGTTTCCACCATCCTGGCGGAACACATAATCGCCGTTTGCCGCCTCTACTACACTTCCGTTTTCTTCGAGCTCCAGAATGTCGCCCAACTTGATGTTTTCGGTTGTGCTGACAGGAATCTGGAGTCCATCGCTTCCGATACCAATCGTGGAATCGATGTTTCCAAAATCATAGTCACTGTCTGAACATCCTGTGAACACGAGTGCACCTGCGACGAACAGTGCCGGTAGCAATCTCGCGGAAAGATTTGATTTCTTCATGTTATTTTTTGTTGGTTATGTTGCAGTGTTTTTATAGTCAAGTCCACTGTGTTGTACTATAATCATGTCTGAATATTCTGTTGCAGAACATGCAGCAGTCCATTAACGTACCCGTTTTTATCAGTAGTCTAACTTTTCTTTGTTTATTCTTGTGCAAATGTAATGAAAAATATGTTAAGACAACAATGTATGTCAAGATATTTTTCCATCTGTCTTTTTTTTGCATAAATTTTCCCCATAGCGTGGGGAATGAAACCCCACATTAGGGGGTTCTGTTCCCCACACTGTGGGGGATTTTTAGGCATATATTTTTGCCATCGGAATTATTTCATCCAACAAAGCCTCTAATCTAAAAAAATCCTAACAAGCCCTAACGAACGTTTCGGGATTATCGAACCGCCTGAAAACAATTAATGACAGTCCATTACAACCTGCCGATTGTATTGAACTGTCATTACCAATTCGTATCATCTGACCGGAATCGCTATCCGTCCATGATGTTATGCTTTATTAATATGTATAGCGCATTATCTGATTGGGATTCATGTCTGCTGATTGAGACGTGATGTCATTTGATTGAATAACGCAAACCGAGCTTCATGTTGAAATTGAAAGGATTGTCGCTGTATGCCGTTTTCACATCACTGCCATTGTCGAAATAGTATCCCACGCCCGGCTCGGCATAGATGCCCACCTCCTTGGTGATGTTAAGCTGTATGCCGGCAGCGGCGTTTACCGACCATTGCAGTTCCTTCATACTGAGCTTGTTGGTCTCGGTATTCATCTCCCTACCGTTGAGGACATACGAGGTGGTGGCTTTGGCACTCAGACTCTTCTCCACCATTCCGCCGCCTGCCACATATACGTTGAGCAGCTTATTGCGCCAGATGCTATAGTCAACAGTCAGCGGAATGCCCAGGAAATGCACTTTCTGCTTCGTGTCGTAACGGTTGTCGCTCTTGCCTGCCGTAGTCTCAGAATAGAGGTATGAGTATGTGAGTCCTGTCTCCAATCCCCACTTCTCAGAGAGTGAATAATGCACCGACAGTCCGACGCGTATCGGCTGATGATGGTCAACGCTCTCATCGTTGAGCGAACTACCGGAAGTCCTTGCGTTTACGGCACTGTAGGCATCGCTCAGTTCGGGATAATCATTGAACATCATATCGCTCATCACGAACATCGACCTGTCGCTGGTGATGCTGTTGCCGCTTCCGCCCATGGCATTGGCAGCAAAAAGACTTGCAGTGAAACGTCCCTCCGGTGCAGAATGGCTGACAGCCACAGCATTCGACGAGGAGTTCATATAACGAGCTGAAGACGCATTACTGCCACGACGTACCACGCTCTCACGCATCGCGCCGACGGCATCAGTCTGTGTCTCAGATTTCTTTTCTACAGAAGCATTACCATTGTCGGCAGCAGCTGCAGCCGCTGCCTCCTGCGGAGCGTATTCCAACTGTTCCGCCTTGGTTTCCGCCTGTGAGCAGCTTATCGCCTCTCTCACTGCTGCCGGGATATCCGCCTTTGCCAGGAGCTTGCCCACAGCGTCGTGTCTTTGCGGCATCATGCCATTACCATCGCCGTTTGCCGGAGTATCCGTCTGCATGCCATTGCTGCCAGCTGCTTTGCTTCCGCCTCCCAAGGCATCTGCCACCATGGAGTGTGCGCCCTTGTCGTGGTCTGGCATACTGAGATACAGTCCCACTCCACAGGCAACGCATGCTGCGGCAGCGGCAATCCTCAGCGCCACCACCTTTGTACGGTTCTTGCCTGGCAGCGGTATCACCTTACCCTCATCCTGCATCACACCGGCAGAGGCAGACATAGCTTTCTGTATGTCTTCCCACAATCCGTCTGGGGCAGGCTGTTCATAGTCTGTCAGACTTCTTTGCAGTTTGTATTTCCACTCTTCCTTCATCGTGAAACAGTTAATGGGTTCTTTTATATTCTACTATCATTTTCGCCATCAGCGCCTTGGCATGAAACAGCTGCGACGCCGACGACGTCGGCTTTATATTCAACAGTGCGGCGATTTCCTTGTGGCTCTTGTCCTCGAAGACATACAGGTTGAGCACCGTTCTGTATCCGTCGGGTAGGCGCATTATCATCCGTTGCAGTTCGTCTGGCGGCACTCCTTCGGCATCCGGCTCCTCATCCTCCACTGTGTCAGCCACCTGTGTGTCGTCTCTCACCACGCTCAGGCGTCCGGCATTCTTCAGATAGGTCAACGATGTGTTGACCGTAATCCTCATCAGCCATGCCTTCAGCGATCCTTCGCCACGGAAGGTGAACGAGGCAATCTGTGTGAACACTTTGATGAACACCTCCTGCATGACGTCCTTCACGTCGTCGGCATCTGCCACATAACGGGAACAAACGGCAGTCAGACTCCCCACATACTTCGTGTAGAGAGCCTTCTGCGCCATAGCGTCACCGCTCTGCAGGCGTTCATAGAGTTGCTGTTCCGATATGTCCATCATTGTTCACTATTGTTAAGAGAGACTTGCCTTCATTCTATATATATGCATTCCTATAGTTATACTATATATATAATGTATAGACAGCTCCTTCTTTTGTTAAATCCCAACGGGGCTGATGTCCGATTTGGGCTGAACAATGTTTCTCCAACAGTTTAACCTCTTGAAACGATTTCTATAAGGTTAACATCCGTTAGCATAAAACATTGCATGAGAATTGTAATTATTTACGGATTAAATGCAGTTTTCACGTTTCATCCGCAGTATGAGACCTCAATCAGCCTCATCCCTTCCTTCCGAAATCCGCCGGCACTTCTCCCCAGCGTTTCGTCTCCCATTTCAGTATCGGCACACGGAAGGGGTGTGTCTTGAGCCACTGTTCCGCCCGTGCTATCACATTGTATAGCTGTGCAGTCTGCGGCGTGCGTTCCAACTTGGTCTTGCATTGCTTCTTGCTGACCCATAGGATGGCATTGTGGCTGTCTGAATATATCGTCTTGCGTATGCCTTTCTGTTCCATCAGCGCAAGTGCATGCACAATGGCGAGGAACTCACCGATATTGTTAGTGCCGTGCACAGGACCATAATGGAACACCACGGCTCCCGTGGCGAGGTCTATACCCCGATATTCCATCGGACCGGGATTGCCGGAACATGCCGCATCAACCGCCCACGCATCGGCGGTCACTTCCATCGGCAACGGCAACACGGTGTCGTTTCTATACGACGGAGGGTTTGTCAATTCATAATCCATATTTCATAATTCATAATTACAGACCGGAGCATATTTCCAGTGCTATACATTTGCCCAAACGGTCTAATGACCAATCTGGAGGGGATGTCACATTTCTGTCCAAGTCTGTAAATCCGACGTCACCGACTTCTTCCATAAGCAAAAGTCAGGGTGACAGAATATCTTTTATCTTCAAATTCCGCCACCCTTTATGCTTTTCACCAACTCATGATTGATGTCCTAACGATACCGTCCACCAACCACGAATAGTAATTATGAATCAACTACATTCTTTCCGGCACCTCGATGCCAAGCAGAGCCATTCCGTTCTTGATTGTCTTTGCCACGTTCTTGGCGATTACAAGGCGAACGACTTTCTCCTCTTCTGTATCGGCGTTGAGGATGCTGTAGTCGTGGTAGAACTGGTTGAAGTCCTTGGTCAGCTCATAGCAGTAGTTGGCGATGCCGCTCGGAGAGTAGTCCTTGCCAGCCTGACGCACTGCGGCACCAAACTCGTCCATTTTCTGTATCAGCTCCGTCTCCTTCTGGCAGAGAGGCATATTGTCGGCAAGCGCATCAGGGATGACGATACCCTGATCGGCAGCCTTGCGAAGGATGCTGCGGATGCGGGCATAGGTATACTGGATGAACGGACCGGTGTTGCCGTTGAAGTCGATGCTCTCTTCCGGATTGAAGAGCATGTTCTTGCGGGCGTCAACTTTCAGGATGAAGTATTTCAGCGCTCCCATACCCACGATGCGGGCTATCTCGTTGCGCTCCTCCTCAGTCATGTCGTTGAACTTGCCCAGTTCCTCGCTCGTCTTCTTGGCGTCGGCAACCATTGTCTCTATCAGGTCGTCGGCATCCACCACTGTTCCCTCACGGCTCTTCATCTTACCGTTTGGCAGTTCCACCATACCGTAGGAGAAGTGTACGAGTTCCTTGCCCCACTTGAAGCCGAGGCGGTCGAGAAGTATCGAGAGCACCTGGAAGTGGTAGTTCTGCTCGTTGCCCACCACGTATATCATCTTGTCGATAGGAAAGTCCTTGAAACGCATCTCGGCGGTACCGATGTCCTGCGTCATATACACCGAAGTGCCGTCAGAACGGAGCAGCAGCTTCTGGTCGAGTCCCTCGTTGGTGAGGTCAGCCCACACGCTGTTGTCCTCGTGGCGCTCAAAGAGTCCCTTCTCCAGTCCTTCTTCCACCTTTGCCTTGCCTTTGAGGTAGGTGTCAGACTCGTAGTATATCTTGTCGAAGCCTACGCCGAGGTTCTTGTATGTCTCGTCGAAACCGGCATATACCCATGAGTTCATCTTCTGCCACAGGTCGCGCACGTCCTTGTCGCCCTGCTCCCATTTCACGAGCATCTCGTGGGCCTCCTTTATCAGCGGAGCCTCATCCTTGGCTTTCTTCTCGGCAGCCTCTTCGTCCATGCCTTCTGCCACGAACTTGGCTTTCAGCTCCTTCACCTCCTCGCGGTAGTGCTTGTCGAAAGCCACGTAGAAGTCACCGATGAGGTGGTCGCCCTTCATGCCGCTTGTCTCTGGAGTAACGCCGTTGCCCCACTTCTGCCATGCGAGCATAGACTTGCAGATGTGGATACCGCGGTCGTTCACGATGTTTGTCTTCACCACCTTGTTGCCGTTGGCTGCCTGAATCTGTGCCAGCGACCATCCGAGCAGGTTGTTGCGCACATGACCAAGGTGTAGAGGTTTGTTTGTGTTTGGCGAAGAATATTCTATCATCACCAACGGAGAGTCTTCCGTTGCCTGCTTCTCGCCATAGTGCTCGTCGGCGTTGATGTCGTTGAGCATCCCTATCCATGCAGCGGTGTCGATTACGATGTTGAGGAATCCCTTCACCACGTTGTAGTCAGCCACTGCCTTGCAGTTCTGCTTCATCCATTCTCCGATTTCAGCCGCTGTGTCTTCCGGCTTTTTCTTTGAAATCTTGAGGAATGGGAAAACCACGAGCGTGAGGCTTCCCTCAAACTCCTTCTTTGTCTTCTGCACTTGCACCATCTTCTCTGGCACGTCCTGTCCATAGAGTGCTTTCACGGCTTCGAGCGCCGCCTTGTTTATTTCGCTGATTATATTCATAATTCTGTTTATAGCATATAGTTTATGGGCGCATCCGATGAAGACACGCCCTGAAAATCATTGCAAATTTACAAAAACCCTGTCGAATAAGCAACACCACGCTTTCTTATGGCTGATTTAATGTGTATTCTTGTTGTTTTTTAACAATCAATGGCAATACACAAAGACCAATTACCTTTTAAGACGAAGCCGTCAAGTCGCCGGAAATACAAGCAGGTCTTTATGACCGTTGGGGAGATAAAGAAATATTGGAAAACTTCTACAATTGTCAATTCACCTGCTTATCTGCTGCCGCAATTTCATCTTTCAGATATTCGTATTGATATAAAGGACTCTGTATATAAAGGCCGTTTTTCAAGTCAACGAGCTTCTTGTATAGGTCAGAATTGTACACTATACCGAATGCGTCTATCAAAGAGAGGTTATAGTCTTCCTGCAGCAAAGACACAATCTCCTCCACATCGCAATTTATAATGAATTGTATTTGATTCTTTGTCAGCTTCATAATCTTTCAAGTTTAGATAGTGCCTTTGCGGTACCAAAATAGTATTGACTGTTCAACCTTTTGAATTCCAACCCCTTAACAAGTTGCTCTATTGTTATAAGATGCTGCATATACAGATTAAGTTGATAAACAACGCCGTCATCTGCAACGGGTCCGACAACAACATCGAAGTTGTGAACGACTTTACCTTTTGATTTTCTGTTATGTAGTATAAACTCTGCCCATTCAGCACTTACGCCATCAAAGAACTTCACATTCAATGTTCCATTTGCAAGCAGATTTTCATCAAAAGAATATTCTTGTATTACAGGTGTTCCTGTCTGTTCAAATTCACATCTTCTGACAGCCACCTCCAACGCCTGACGCCGGATATCTGTAAGATAGAACCCTTGTCCAAAATCTTTGTTTGGCTTACATTTCTTGAGATCTATCTGTTGGAAATCACAGTTTGTACCATGATATAGCTTCATCATATCGTCCCTCCGTTTTTTCTACAATATTCTTGTAAATCAGTCACTGTAGACTCCAAAGACAACAGATGTTCCGCTTCATAACATTTGTCAATGAAATCTAGAGCTCCATATCGCCTAAGATAATTGAAAGCGATATTTGTGGGGATTCTGAATTTCTTTCCGAATTCCACGATGCACAGATTCATATACCTTATCTTATCCATGTGAATATTGTTTTATTTATACTGTATGCATTGTTACGCTAAGGTGAAGCTTATCTTATGCAAAGATAATGCAAACCGAATGCAGAACAACAAGCTTGCTTGATTGTTATGCTGAGGTGAAGCTTATCTTATGCAAAGATAACGCAAACCGAAAGCAGAACAACAAGCTTGCTTGATTGTTATGCTGAGGTGAAGCTTATTTTATGCAAAGATATGAAGTTTTTTGAATAATTACAGCGTATCAGAGCAATTTAGTTGTACAAAGAAATGAGCCTAAGAAAATCAAGCACTTTGCAACGAGCAGAAAAGAAACGGATTGTCAGGGAATCAATAAGGTTTCACCTCCCAGTCTGTCGGCGACACTCCGGTCTTGCGTTTGAAGGCGCGATAGAGGTTTACCCTGCCGGCAAATCCCGCCTCTGAAGCGAGGGCATCAAGAGTATGCTGCTTTAGCCACCCTTGCTCTATGAGCCCGACCGCCTCTGCCACACGATACTCATTGACATAGGTCTTGAAGTTTACTCCCCTACAATGGTTGATTGCCATAGACACCACACGATGGCTCTTGCCACACAGGGCGGCGACACGGGCAATGGACAAATCGGGAGTTTTGAACAGCGTCTGCTCCTTCATCAGCCTGTCTATCTGCTCCATGAGCATCAAATCGTCTTCTGTCGCCACATTGCATTCCGATACCGTATCGGATGGCGTCTCCATAACATCCACCGTCACCCCGGTGGCTTCACAGACGGTATCTTCCAATGGCTCCTTGATTTTGGGAAAGATATACACATAGTTCATGAATCTTACGGCGAACACCGTATAATAAACCATAGCAGTGACCATGAAGAGGAGTTGGGTGAGCGGTGTTATCAGCCATGCGAACAGGAGGGCGACAACACCCACACCGAACGCGCTATAGAATGCCACGGGCACCCAATAAAGCCGTTGGCGCTCATCGTCGGAGAAATAATTGTCCATCAGTTGGCGATAACGCTTATAGTAATGACGGAAGATCGCCACATATCTCGCCATGAGCAACAGATAGCAAAGGGAAAAGGCATAGAAAACCAGCTGACGGCTGCCTGGGGAACAGAAAGCATAGAGGATGAATACCGCCACAATGCCGGCTACGACCACCATGGTCTCGCTGCATGCCGTACGCTTGGTGAGAAACCCTATGTCGAGCAATGCAATGAGCGAATAGGTGAACAAAAAGGCTTGCGTTATGCCGATGGCGATGACTATCATACTGTTGAGCAGGTCGCCGGCAAGCGGATTGCGCGACGCCGCCTCACAGATGAGTCCCATAGAATAAACGATGAACGTAGTGCCCACCACTTTTCGGGCAAAGATATAATTCTTGAGTCCTTCCCTGTCGGGTATGGAAAGGAAGAAAAGGCATATTCCGAATGCGAGCATCATTCCGGGAATGATGTATTGCGTCAAAAGGTCATAGAGTAATATTAACATAAACACACCTCATTAAGGGCATAATAACGATAATCATTGAGCACCGTACGGAGGAACTGCAGACTGGCGGGATTGCCGGGAGCCTGAATGGCTGCAGCCACCTTACGGGAGAGGTCGGCAAGGGCTGACTCATCACAAGACCCGTGGCGGTCAGCCACGTTGACGAAGCGCTCTATCAGTTCTGCCTGACCGAGCGACAGACGCTTTGCACCTGCATAATGGGGCTGGTAGTCGGGGAAGGCATACTGGAATTCTGACAGCGAGATATGCATCAGAGAAGGGTCGGGACGGGCTATCACCATCGTGCCGGCGGCAAGATCGCCGAATCTCTGGTGGCGGCGGGTGGTGATTATGGGGATTATGCCAACGAAGAAGAAGGTGACGTCCACGATTTCGAGCAGCCAGCGCAGAAAGAGGCTGCCCATCGTGGGACACGACCCGTCGACGCTGACCGTGCGTATCTTCATCACCATCTTGCCTATGGTCTGTCCGTTGAAAAACAATTCACACAGGAAGGTGTATAACACCAGCGGCAATCCCACGAGCAGAACCAGCATGAGCGACCAGAAATCATCATCGCCGTCACTTGGCACCCAAGTGAAGAACACCAGAGCAACGATGACATATGCCACGCGCACCATCATGTCTATGATGCGCGCAATGATGCGGTCGCCGATACTCGCCGGCGTCTGGTCGAGTATCACGAACTGTCCTGTCAATATGTCTGCCGTTGCCATGTTACAAGAAAAACGAGTGGTTATTATCTTTGCGTGCAAGTTTTATCGCTTACCGTTTGCAAATATATGGAAATCTGACTACATTTGCGACATATTTGCCAAAATATTATCGGCAAAGGACAAAATCAGACTGTGAGGAATGAAGGAAATCATATTCATAAGAAACAACATCAGGAAATGGCAAGACGTGGAGAGCATCGCCAACGACCCGTCGGCATACTCGCCCGACGACCTTGCCGATGCCTACACCGACACCACTGCCGACCTCGCCTTTGCCTATACCCACTATCCCAACTCGCGCATAACGCTGTATCTCAACAACCTCTGCGTAGCGCTCCACAACGGCATATACCGCAACAAGAAGGAGAAGTGGAGCCGACTCATCACCTTCTGGACACAGGAGGTGCCCGACACGATGTTTGAGGCAAGGCGACTGCTGCTGGCTGCCTTCATCATAATGATGGTGAGCGTGGTGACTGGCATCGTGTCGCAGCTCGGCGACCATGATTTCTGCCGCATCATCCTGGGCGACGCTTATGTGGACATGACGCTGGAGAACATCAAGGAAGGGATGCCTATGAACGTATATACCGGCGGCAGAGAGATGAACTCGTTTCTCGAAATCACACAGAACAACATCGGGGTGTCGTTCAACATATTCGCCATGGGAATGCTGACATGTATAGGATCGGGCATCATGCTGTTCTACAACGGCGTGATGGTGGGATGCTTCGAGACGCTATTCTGGCAGCACGGACTGCTGGGCGAGTCGATGCTGGCGGTATTCCTGCACGGCACACTGGAGCTGAGCGCCATCGTGGTGGCAGGTGCTGCAGGAATCGCCCTGGGCAACGGCATACTGTTTCCCGGAACGTATTCACGCATCACGGCATTCAGGAGAGGGGCTAAACGGGGACTGAAAATCGTCGTGGGCACAGTGCCGATATTCATCGTGGCGGGATTCATCGAGGGATTCCTCACACGGCATACGGAGGTTGCCGACGGGGTGCGCCTCTCGTTCATCATCCTCTGTCTCGCATTCGTGATATTCTATTTCGTGGTGCTGCCAAGGATAAGGAATAGGAAACGGAAGCTGACGGCGCTCCGGAAATCAAACCGGCCGTATGCCGAAGACCTTATCCAACAGACAAGTAATCATCATTAATCAAACGGAATGACACCGGATTAAACGGAACACAATCAAGAAACATCAATCAATGACATTATAAAAAACAACGACAATGAATCTATCCCAAAAGCCAATAATTCCACTATACAAGGAACGCACTTTCACACAGAAGTTCAACGACACCTTCGACTATTTCGGCAGAAACTGGAAGGTATATCTACGTATGCTGACCTATATCCTCCTGCCCTTAAGCATGTTTCAGGCGCTGAGCCTCAACACTTACATGCAGGGGATGATGGACATAGACAAGATCAACAACATGTCGGGAGGCAACGGATTACTGATGCAGTTTATCGCCGGCACCGCTGCAACGATGGTTTTCTCCATCATCGGCATGACGTTGCTCTTCGGCATGACATACGCGCTGATGATGGCATACGAGGAGAACAAGGGTGACATCAGCGGAATGACCTTCAAAGAACTGCTGCCCAGACTGAAGAGGACGATACTGAGAGCTGCAACTGCCATGGTGACAATAGACTTGATTGCGGCGCTGATACTTCTCGTCTCTATCGGCATCGCAAAGGTATCGCCATTTCTCCTTGTGCTGCCGCTGTTCGGCTCATTCGCCCTGTTCATCCCTCTGTCACTGTTGTTCCCTATCTACATCTTCGAGCGCATCTCCATAACAGAGGCTTTAAAGAAATCGATAGACTGGGGCTTCATGACTTGGGGAGGAATCTTCGCCATCTGTGTCGTGATAAGTCTCATCGTGAGCATGGTGGGCAACTTGGCGAGCATCCCCTACTCCATCCTGCTGGTGCTGAAGTCAATGACAGGTATAACATCCGACCTCTCCCCCATAGTGAACAGTCCTGTATACACCATAGCGACATACACCATGGGAGTGTTGACCACATTCGTGTCGTATCTCGGATATTCGATATTGGCTGTGGCTATCGCCTACCAGTACGGCCATGCCGCCGACAAACTGGGCGACGAGGGCATAACAAGCCAGATAAACGACTTTGACAACCTCGCCAACGACAGCAGTGACGACAGCGGCAGTGACGACGACAGCAAGAACAATGCCGGCAATTATGGTTACGGCAATGGAAACAGGAACGGATACGGTAATGACAACAATGCCGGCAACGCCAACGGCAAGCCACGCTTCGACGAGATTGACGACTTTGAAAAACTCTGACGCCAATGACTGACTCACTGACCATAATGACAAGCCCACTGACGATGGACAGTCTGCAGATTGAAAATCTGCGACAGGAATACGACTACGACTCACAGATAGTGAAGTCGGGAAGCTCGTATTTCGACTTGCTGCGCGAAGCTCTGAGGAATTTCATTGATTCAATCTTCGGCAGCGACACATACGCCGAAAACCAGCAGCTGATATGGTCGCTGATAGCCATTGCCATCGTAATAGCCATCGTGGCGGTGATAATGATAAAGAGACCCGACTTGTTCTTCTCCAGGAAAAGCAGAGGCGACAAGATGGGATATACAGTGAGCGAAGACACTATCTACGGCATCGACTTCGACACGGAGATAACCCGTGCCGCCGGAAGCGGGAACTACAGGGAGGCTATAAGACTGACGTATCTGAAGACGCTGCGACTGCTCTCGGACAGGAAAATCATCGACTGGCAACCTTTCAAGACGCCTTCTCAATACACCCGGGAGTTCCAGGACGAGAAACTGCGCATCATGACAAACCATTTCATGAGAGTGAGATACGGCGACTTCGATGCTGACAAAGACCTCTTTGCCTCTGTATGCTCACTTGCCGACGGCATTGCCGGGACGATAAACGAAAACAAGCTAAACGACACGCCATGAAGACAAGCAGAGGATTCATAATGACAATTCTGTCACTGCTCGCCGTGCTGATAGTGCTGCAGCTGTCCATGCCACATAAATACGTATGGCTGGAGACTCACGACGGCAACGACAGCGAGCCTTACGGCTGTATGGTGTTCGACAGCGTGATGCGGAGCAGCATGCCGAAGGGATATGAAGTGACGGACAAGAGACTCAACCAGATTGCCGACGGCAGACACAACGTGCTGATAGCAGCTGAGAAACTGAACCTTTCTAAAGCCGAAGCGGATGCCCTGAAACGGATGCTGAACAACGGGGCCACGGTGATGATTGCCGTGACCGATTTTCTTAGGGATGAAACCGACAGCATACTCGCCTACGACTACGGCGTGGTGCACTGCAAATATCTGTTCAGAGACGTCAGCAACCTGATAAACCAGGATAACGACAATGATTATCGTCCATACACCACGCTATACTACGACAAGAGCAACGGTGCTACACCAGAAAAGATGCAGCTGTATGACTTCATGTTCGGCTCTTATCTCATCTGCGATGAGGAATCTGAATACAGAGAAATCGCCCATGTGTTCAACCACGACCGGGCGAACCCTTATGCAAGGATTTACTTCAAGTCCAACCAGCAGCGGCAGAAAGAGATAATGAAGGAACCTGACGAAGGAACGAGGTTGAGAAAACTGGAGGACTTCAACGAAGAATTCTACAAAGGCAACGACTACTATAATGACGACCTGCCGCCGGTAAGACATCCCGTGGCTATAGAGAAGAAGGTCGGCAAAGGCAGACTGATTGTGGTGGCGAGCGCATTGCCTTTCTCAAACTACGGCATACTGAGCCGGAGGAACACCCGACTGACATCGCTGCTCATGGCGGAACTCGCCGACAAGCCGACGCTGCGCAGCACAAAAGGCACGAGCAGGTTTCCTGACTCAATGCTGCCCGGCAAAGAAGAGAAGACTCCGCTGGACTACGTGTTCAGCCAACCGTCGCTCACCGAGGCATGGCAGCTCATGCTGTTCACCATCCTGCTGTTCCTGATTTTCAACGCAAGACGCAGACAGAGGGTGATACCGGTATACAAAGCGCCACGCAACCACAACATTGAGTTCGTGAAACTCATCGGAACGCTCTATTGGCAGAGACACGACAACAACGACCTGCTGCAAAAGAAATATGCCACCTTCGTTGATGCCATACGCCGCAGCACAGCCACCGACATCACCAACATTGCCGACGACGAGGAGAACTCACAGACCATCGCCGCTCTGACCGGGATGTCACACGACAGGATAGTCGAGACGCTGAAATGGCTGAGATTTCTCGTCAGCAACGAACTGCAGGTTTCTGACCCGGAAATGAAGAAAGCTATCGACAGCATGAACGAGATAACAAGAAAACTATCATAACCCCAAACATCACAAGATATGGAAGCAAGAACAGACCTCTCGCTATTCAACGAGAGAATATCACAGATAAGAAAGAGAATATCAAGCGTCATCGTGGGACAGCAGGAGGCTGTCGACATGCTGATAACCTGCATCCTCGCCAACGGCCACGTGCTGATAGAGGGAATGCCGGGTGTGGCGAAGACGCTCATGGCAAGACTCACGGCAAAGCTCATCGACGCGAAGTTCTCAAGAATACAGTTCACGCCGGACCTGATGCCGAGCGACGTGCTCGGCACATCGGTATTCAGCATGAAGACGTCGGAATTCGATTTCCATCCCGGTCCGGTGTTCGCCAACATCGTGCTTGCCGACGAGATAAACCGTTCGCCGGCAAAGACGCAGGCCGCCCTCTTCGAGGTGATGGAGGAAAGACAAGCCACCATCGACGGCAACACATACAAGATGGACGACGTATATACCATCATCGCCACACAGAACCCTATAGAGCAGGAGGGCACCTACCGCCTGCCGGAGGCGCAGCTCGACCGTTTCCTGATGAAGATAACGATGGGATTCCCGTCGGTAGACGAGGAGGTGGAGATTCTGAAGCGCCACAACGGCAATTCGCAGTTTGCCCGCATCAACGACGTGGAACCGATAATGACAAAGGAACAGCTCACGGAAATGCGCAGGATGATGGACAGCGTGGTGATGGAAGAGTCGCTGATGCGCTACATCGCCGAGATAATAAGCCAGACACGCAGGAGCAAGGCGGTGTTTGTGGGTGCGTCGCCACGTGCCACGGTGGCGGTGATGCAGTGTGCCAAGGCTTATGCCCTGCTGCAGGGCCGCGACTTCGTGACTCCCGACGACATCAAGGCGGTGGCACCATACGTCATACACCATCGCATCATCCTCAATGCCGAGGCGGAGATGAGCGGACTGACTCCCGACAAGGTGGCGAGGACTCTCATAGACAAAGTGGAGGTGCCTAAATAAAAGAGCACACTCACGGGACTGCAACAAAGATAACACACTGACGGTATGTTCTTAAAGACGAGATTATACATAGCACTGACAATGGCAATCTTCCTCATCGCCGGCGGACTCTATCTGCCGGTGCTGCGCGAGGTGGGATGGACTGTGGTGGCTGTCATCGCCACTCTGTTCGTAGCGGAATTCTTTGCGCTATACCACAAGAAGGGTATCAGCGCCGAACGACACTGCGCCGACAGATTATCTAATGGCGACGACAACATCATCGGCATACATATAGAAAACCGTTTCCCCTTTGCCGTGAGGCTGTCGGTGACCGACGAGATTCCGTTCATCTTCCAGCGGCGCGACATCGACTTCAGAGCCAGCGTGGGAAAGGGCAGGACAAAGGACATAGAATACAGACTCCGCCCGACGAAGCGCGGCGAATACGGGTTTGGCAGAATCCGCGTGTTCGCATCCACACGTATCGGACTGATTGAGAGGCGCTTCTCGTGCGGCAGCGCCGCCACGGTGAGGGTCTACCCATCGTATCTCGCACTTAGGCAGTTTGAATTCCTCGCCATCAGCAACCGTCTCACCGAACTGGGCATCAAGAAGATACGCCGGCCGGGCAACAAGACGGAGTTTGAACAGATAAGGGAATACGTGAGCGGCGACGACTACCGCTGCATAAACTGGAAAGCATCTGCCCGCCGCCACAGTCTGATGGTGAACACATACGAGGAGGAGAAGTCGCAGCAGGTGATAAGCATAATCGACAAGGGGCGCATGATGCAGCATAGCTTCCGCGGCATGACGTTGCTCGACTATGCCATAAACGCCAGTCTGGTATTGTCGTATATCGCCATATACAAGGAAGACAAGGCGGGCATCGCCACCTTCTGCCAGGACTTCGACTCCTATGTGCCGCCCACCAAGCTGCCGGGACAGATGCAGACAATACTGGAGTCGCTATACAGACAGCGCTCTACATTCGGCGAGAGCGATTTCTCGTCGCTCTGCGACAGCATCCGTCGCCACGTAAGCAAGCGGAGCCTGCTGATTCTCTACACCAACTTCAACGGCAAGGCGAGCATGGAGCGCCAACTGCCATATATGAAACAACTGGCAAAGGACAACACGCTGCTCGTGGTGTTTTTCATCGACAACGATCTGAAGGAATATGTGGAAACGCCCTACTCCTCTACCGAGGACTACTACCGCCACGTGATAGCCGAAAAGACAATGGCGGAACAACGGCAGATAGTGTCGCTGCTCCGCCAGAACGGTATTCTCAGTATTCTCACCTCGCCCGAGGATCTATCGGTAGACGTGATAAACAAATATCTTGAAATCAGGAGGAAGTCTTAGTTTCCCACATTGTCACCACCAGTTTTGCCGCTGCCGCCGCCACCTGATTTCACATCGTCGTTGGTGATTGTGCGCTCTGTCTTCTTCACACCGCTCTGCAGTTTTCCGATGCGATAGCTGACGCCAATGGAAAATGACTGTGGTATGAACTTGATCGTAGAAGATGTGGCGAAGTTCTTGCCGGAGCTGTTCGACTTGATATGATAGTATTTCTGGAACGGGTTGTCGGCAGTGAACGTGATGTTGAGCCTGTCGTTGAGCATCGACTTCCGAAGGCTCAGCGTATGGCTGAAATATCCCATCGTCTTTCCTTGCAGATTGACGCCCGGCGTCATCTTGAACACACTTGCCGACGCTGTCCACGTCTTGGCTATCGTCTGCTGCAGCTGGGCATATACGCTCATGCTCCATCCATGGTTCTTCAGACCCTGGCCGTCGCTGAAATGGCTGTAGCCTCCCCATGTGCTGACAACAAGACGGGTGCTGGTGAACGGCGACCAGCTGGCATATCCATTGAAAGTGGCGCTCTGAGTCTTTCCCATATTATAATATGTGGTGTAGAGCACCTGCTTGCCTGTAGGATTCTGCAGACCTGCCACTTCATTGTCGGTGACCATCTTCTGAAAGCTCTGTATGCTGTTGTCGGTGAAGTTGTAGCCCACGGAGATGTTGTAGCTCAGCTTCTGGGCGAAGCTGCCGAACTGCAGGTCGAACGAGTGGTTCTTCTCTGATTCCAGATTCGGGTTTCCCTGTGTCAACTGTTCGCGGTTAGTATCAGAGAGATACGGATTGAGATACCATATTCCCGGACGGCTGATGCGCATCTTGTAGTTGAACGAGAGGTTCTGGGTGTCTGAAATCTTGTAGCCTATCTTTGCCGACGGCACGAGGTCGTCGAAGTTTTTGCTGAAGTCTGAACCTCTGCCGAGCAGATATTTCACTTTTTGGAATGTGTGCTCATAGCGCAGTCCGAGTCTTGCCGACCATTTGTCCACCGAAAGTCCATAGCCGAGGTATGTAGCGAGGATGTCGTTGCGGTGTTTGTAGTGCGAACTGTTTTCGGTGTCGTATTCCTGTTCCTTGCCGCTCTCTGACAATGCCGAATACCTGTCGTCAAAAGCCTTGTTCTGGCGCAGGATATATTTTGCGCCGGTCTCTATAGTGTGGTATTTGGCAAACGGAGTGGTGAAGTCCAGCTGGAAGGTATGCTCCGTTGTGCTCTGGTCTCCATCACTGCGCACGTCCTCCAGCAATGCCGTATAGTCTGCCCAATCGGCAGTAGTGCGCAGGTTGGTGTAGCGGTAGTCGGAAAGTGTCGTGCAGGGATTGCTCTCCAGACGGTATGAGAAGGTGAGCAGACGGCCTGGCGTCTTGAAGGATCGCTGATAGTCGATGCCGGCGCTGATGTCGTTGTAGGTGCCCTTGTTCTTTCCGCTGATGTCATGGCTGAAGAGAAACTTGTTGTCGAGGTATGGAGCCACGGAGGTGAAAGATCCCATGCCAGGAGTGTTCCACGATGCTCTGTTCATCGAGAAGGATGCCGACACGAGGCGCAGCGTGTCTATCTCATAGCTTGCCTCCAATGTTCCGCCATGCCACTGGTTCTTTGTCTTGCCATGGGCGTCTTGAGTGGTGGTGCGGAGATAGTTGTCTTCATCGTCGAGTATGGACTGCAGGTCTACTTTCGTCGCCTTTCCCTGGTTGTCGAAATTGCTGTTGTAGTTGACGCTCATGGTGAACTTGCCTTTCTTCACCGTGGCGAAGAGTCCTCCTCCACCGCCTCTCGTGCCGCCATTGCCGGAGAACGTTGCGGTGTATCCTTCCATTCCGCTGCCGGCGGTGACGATGTTTAGGATGCCTGCCACTCCCTCGGCATCGTATTTCGGACCGGGATTTGTTATCACCTCTATCTTCTTGATTCCCGTGGCGGGCATCGACTTGAGCACTTCCTTCGGATTCTTGGTCATCATGTTGTTCGGCTTGCCGTTGACATACACCTTGAAGGATGTGGAGCCGTTCACCTTCACGTTGTCCTGTCCGTCTACGCTCACCATCGGCACCTTCTTGAGCATTTCCATCACGGTGTTGGTCTGTGATTCGGGATCGTCTTCCACACTGTATGTCAGCTTGTCGATATCTGCCTTTACGAGTGGTTTGTATGCCACCACCTCCACGCCTTTCAGCTCTGTCTTGCTGTCGCTGACGAGAAGCGTGCCGAGGTTCTGGCTCCTGGATTGCTTGCTGACGGTAAAGAAGCGGCGCAATGGCATACGGCTCACCGATTTCACTTCGAGCACATAGTCGCCCTCGCCTTTCGCCGCCACCTTGAACTTGCCGTTGGCATCGGTAACTGCCATCTGGACGGCTTTCTCCTCATGTCCCTTGCGGTATATGCTGAGGGTGGCGTAGGGTTCTCCCTCATGCGTGATGGAATCTTCCACCACACCATATATTGTGTAGTCAAACTGCTGTTTCTGCGCCATTGCCGAAACAAAGGCTACGGCGAGAAAAGCCAGAACGATTATTCTTTTCCTGATTTTCATACTCTCTCTGTTGATTGTTGTTATTCTTCAAACTTTCATTACTCTGTAATCCTCTGTTTCCCCCACTATCCATCATAGCTTCAGGAATCAAAGACACTTCCGCTTTTCAGCGTCTCTGTGGCGCATTACATACATTAGACGAAGCGAAGGACTGAAAAAATACAAAAGAGAGCACACATTTAAGATATATTAATATTGCAGACCAGCAAAAAACAGGTTCTTCCGTTAAATGCGTAGACGCTTGTCGTGTAGAGCGTATAGCTTTAACGTGAAGAATTCATCATTTCTGAATCCATACATTTGTCTTTTCAGCACTTTAATCTTGTTGTTTATACCTTCAGTAGGGCCTTGTTACTATCGTGCAACATAATTTGCAACTTAAGCGATCAACTTATGAGGTTCTTCAGATTCTAAGCATTTCTC
>CAVBFA010000025.1:0-26518 GCA_963594595.1 Oscillibacter sp.
TTGTCCGTTTTTAATTCGCAATAGCTCGCTATTACTCATTAAAAGCCAAACAAAAACCGAGCCAGCCCTGATGACCGATTGGGGTTAAAAGAAGAGTGTATTGCAGCTGTGCGTTATCACATCCACTTCGATTTTTTGACCAATGATTTTCATCATCTTGAGGTAGTCCGTTGAAACTGGTAACACTATTATGCTGTCATTGTTCTCGTATGCTTCCTGAACATCAGCCAAGTCTGACTTTATCTGATTATATGTTTCTATTTCTGTATCAGCAAGGAATATCGATCGTTGTATGGGAGTACATCCCATACGCTTCAAGTATTTGTGAACAAGTGCTCTAACCTTGTTGCTCTCTATGTCATACATTACGAAAAATAGCATTCTGTTTTTATTCTTTCTTTGTCGTTCAACTAATCCAAGTATTTTTTTTACTCTCCATTCCACAGTTCCTATGTCTGCTGAACTATTTACTTCAGATGCATCCATATCCCTTGTATGAAGTGATGCCGCAGCTAATTTCTTCATACTTTCCGCAAACGATAATGGTGGTTTCTTCTTTCTTGGCATATCCAATCAGTTTTATTCAAACTTTTTCCATTAAGAAACTGTTTATGACATCAGCCATAAGTTCATTTGCTTCTTTATCCGTACCTGTTTTGGGGGATTGGACGACAGTAAAACCACGCTTGTTACCATAAAACAAATTTATTTCAGCCTTACGCATAGCTACTTTGAAAGTCAACTTCTTTCCATATTGTATGTTGGTAACCCCAGATAGAATAATCCCTTTCTCTTCCACGAATTTTTTCAGTTCCTCCATGATTTCGTCAAGTTCATGTGGAACGAAAGCTTCAGGTTTTTTGCGCGTCTGTCGTGTCTGGAGATGCAGAGTCTCTCTTATTTGGCTTATTACATCTTTTGAAGGTTCTGTTTTCTTTACTGAATCTTGGCTCTTTTCCTTTTCTCGTAAGGCTTTGTCCGTCTCCCTTTTTATGTTGAAAGCCAATGAAACATCTTCATCTGGATTCAGATATTCAGTTATGACTATGCACTCTGGTTCAGGGTTGAAATATGCATTCTCGTCTGCGCTTAGGAAACAAGCTCTTGTAACGTCGCATGTCTTGTAGTCAACAACCTGCTCAATGTCAAACTGTTTTGAGTATTTCATTAGGAAAACCTTGTAGAAGGTTTTGTATAATCCTGCATCATAACATCGTTCCGATAGTTTCATTATCACTTTTAATCCGTCCCCTCCCGGTGATTTGAAACAAAGTAGAGTGCGATTGTCCTTTGTTATCTTTTGAAAAAGATCTTCTATTAATAGTCCCTTTTCCGAAATATGGTCAATGTCCACGATGAAATATTCAGTATATGCAAAGTTTTCAGTCCTTCTATATGGAGGATTGAACATTGCGCATACAAAATATGGCAGTTGTTGCTTCAACGCAGAGTATTGGTTGGGGTTTAGCTGACGCACTATGCGTAGTTGTCTTAGTAGTGCTTTTGTCGTATCTCTTGGATTGCGTGTTGCATCGTAAAGATGACGTATAGACATTTTTTTCAGTTCCTCTGTAACGCTCTTTATGTTTGCTGCTGCTGATATCATAGGCCTTCTACATATAATGTTTGAACTTTTGTGCAAGATTTTGGGCATATAGCGCAATTTGCGTCATCCTGCTTCTTGACTGTCCGTTTATCTCCACCACTTCGTCAAGATAATCGTTTACGGATTGTATCAGAATCCTCCTGCCTAATGCTTCAAGCCAATACGATCCGTCGTCTCTTACTGAATAATGTTCGTCTGTTATTGCCCTTTGTCGAAGCAACAGTATCACAACATAATCAATCCATACTCTGTAAAGTTCAATTACGTCATATACCAATACCGGTCTGTTGTAGTCATCTCTATGCATTACTCCTACGTATGGATCGATGCCTGCTTTGATCAGTGCACCTTCGATTTTGCCGTACAGTAGTCCGTATCCGTAATTCAGCAGTGCATTGGCAATGTCGGTTGCAGGATGTTGTGTCCGTTTCTCAAATTTGTATTCAGAGGGTATGAAATTGTTAATTGATGTGAAATAAATCTTTGATGCAACACCTTCCCAACCTCTTAGAGTAGCAGCCACATCCGATACGATGCGCCCCTCGGCAGTCTGAATTTTTGTACGATAATCCTCTAGTCTTCGTATTGGCTTGTCGATGTTTATGTGTATGCTGTTATCCCCGTCCTCCGAACTCAACATTAGCAAAAGGGCTTGTTGGTTTTCAATCTTACGTCGCAATACCTCCTTTATCCAGCCTACGGCATCGCTGGAGAACGTGAAAGAAATCTGCCCCTTTCTGATTGTCGATACAGATCCGTATTTTGGACTCCATATCCGTGCTATGGGCTTGCCGGATTTGTCGTTGAACATTACGTCGATTTCTCGTTCCACGGCAAGCATGACAGCATCGCTGGTTATCTGGGCCCCTCGGCTAATTTGTATTGATGTAATTCCGCTTGCTGGTATTCTCTGTCTGCCGTCAGCATTTGTTATAACAAACCCCTCGTTGTCACGGCTTAAAGATACTCCAAAATTATTTATGACAAGTTCCATAGGCTGTTTCCTTTCATCATATGTTCTCTTTTATTCCAATATCCTAGTTATGCGCCATTTGCCGTCTTCAGTCTTAGATGCTAATGCCCGTATTTCTTGTCCTTCACAAAGATCGTGTTGGAATCGTAGTCTGGCTGGCACATAATATTTGTAATCAATGAAGGCGTAATCTCCATTGCGTGGCAGAGTCACCTTTCCGTTGATTTCTGTTTTTTCATGATTCCTTTTTGTTGATGGAGTAGATGAATGTCTGGTGAAATCTATAGTGAGAACTATAGGCTTGTGGTTTATCATGTTGAATCTTACCATGAAGATGTCACCAACTTTTGCTCCCTGCCCCAATCTTGAGACTGAAACATTCAGCGACACCTTTTGTGATGATGAATAAAGATTTGCTTTACGTTTCCCTCTTACTGTGATTTCTTTTGAATAGGTCATTTCAACAGGTTCCAGGCTCCCATACACTATTTCTTCAGCCTTCTTTGCATGAATACGATAGAATGCCGTAGAATCCGAGGCCGCAGCCACTCCGCTCAATTTGTTTTTCAGAATATAAGCATCTCCGCATATTCTCCAGTTGTTGCTTTCATACGTATCGAAGAGTTGGCCGATTTCCATTGCTGCATGTGGCGGGTCGCTGTCAACCAGAAGTTCGGCTAGTTGTAGATGCAGGTTGCCTTTGAATCTTTCATCGCTTACTAAGGTTGCAGCCTTGCAGCAGAAAGCGGTTTTTTCTTCTGCGTCCTTGGAAACATACATCATGTTTTTCCAGATATACCATTGTGGATCTGTCAGCAGAATGTGAATGAAAGCCTTGCGTGCCGCTTCTGTCTCTCCTTTCCAATAATGCAGAAGGCCGATATACATGTCGATGAATTTGTTCTTGTTGCATTTCTGTTTTACTTCCTCGAAGAAGGGCATCAGCAACGAGGCATAATGTGGCGACTTCGTTGATTTCATTATGTTGTATATCCTTGTGGCGAGTTTTTCTGCCAAAGAATCATAATGAATAACCTGTGAGTCTGTTTTTATCTCATTGCCCATAAAGTCATCCGGGCGCAAGTTGCATATGTCATATCTGATGCAGAATGCGAGAAAGTCAAATCTGGTGTTATTTTTCGATAGTTCAATCATCTGTACGAGAAACAGCGAGCGTACGAGAGATGGTTGTTTAAGATGTGAAAAGAAGAATTTTGAACAAACCTCGATGTTTTCGTCCGAGATGTTGCCGGCCATTTGTTTCAAGTATCTGTATATAATCCAAGCGCACGACAAATAGAAGGCTTCTGGCACTTCATCGCTTGCTATCGTTTCCTTTGCCGTTTCATAAGCCTTTACGTAGTCTTTTTTCTTATATAGGTCTGAAGCTGCGTCCATCACCAGGCATTTAGCTCTCAATGTTTCATCGTCCATATTCAGTCCTCCTCAATGATATAATAATAGTCTGGGTGTCTGAACAAAGTCAGGCTTTCAGATTTAAGGTTTGTTGTTCGCAAATATATGCATTAATTCGATACATTCAAAGTTTTCGGCCAATTTATCGCATATAAATAGGAATTTTCACCAAAGGCAATATGCTTTTCTCTTATTGCGAATCCTTGTTCTACTGGACCTTGCTCTCTGACGGTGTACGAACATACACCATCGGTTTCTGAAGTGTAGTCTTAATCCTTGTTCTACTGGACCTTGCTCTCTGACTGTTCACTGACAACGACTATCGAACTAAACTCGCGTCTTAATCCTTGTTCTACTGGACCTTGCTCTCTGACGCCTTTAATATCTAACATCTAACATCTAACATTATAGGTGTCTTAATCCTTGTTCTACTGGACCTTGCTCTCTGACCATACCGATATTACGGCTTGTGCAAATAGTACTAAGTCTTAATCCTTGTTCTACTGGACCTTGCTCTCTGACACATTTTACAGTTTCTAACTATTCAGAAGATTACAGTCTTAATCCTTGTTCTACTGGACCTTGCTCTCTGACTTTTATTGTAATAATGGGTTTTAGTGCTATTAGTGTCTTAATCCTTGTTCTACTGGACCTTGCTCTCTGACTTTGGATGTTTTACAAGATGTGGTATGAAATGTTTATAGTCTTAATCCTTGTTCTACTGGACCTTGCTCTCTGACAATGGTGAAGAACAGACTGCTGATGATACCATGTTCTGTCTTAATCCTTGTTCTACTGGACCTTGCTCTCTGACCGCAATGGTGAGTCCCTTAAAGAGTTCAAAAAGAGAGTCTTAATCCTTGTTCTACTGGACCTTGCTCTCTGACTTTAATGCCGATGGCACAACAAGCGATGAAAAAGGGTCTTAATCCTTGTTCTACTGGACCTTGCTCTCTGACCAAGAGCAGATTTCCATTTTATTAATGTGGAAGTAGTCTTAATCCTTGTTCTACTGGACCTTGCTCTCTGACTCAAAGATGTTGAGTTCACGGACAAAAACATCGCAGCAAGTCTTAATCCTTGTTCTACTGGACCTTGCTCTCTGACTTGCAAATCTTCTGGTGTGTGGGTTACTTATGGTATGTCTTAATCCTTGTTCTACTGGACCTTGCTCTCTGACGTAAGTCCAACGGTGAAATCCTTACTGCCATCGTTGAGTCTTAATCCTTGTTCTACTGGACCTTGCTCTCTGACACTAACAGTCAAGGATGCAACAATGTTCACTGACAGTCTTAATCCTTGTTCTACTGGACCTTGCTCTCTGACCCAACCGGGGGCTACTTTTGTGGTAACTGGGTTTAGTCTTAATCCTTGTTCTACTGGACCTTGCTCTCTGACATTTTTTCATCATAATTTGAGATTTCCTTACAAATGTCTTAATCCTTGTTCTACTGGACCTTGCTCTCTGACTGGTTGCAAGTACTAACAACAACACTACTACTAATGGTCTTAATCCTTGTTCTACTGGACCTTGCTCTCTGACACTAAAAATAGTAAATGCTTGTCATTTAGTATGTTATAGATGTATTTATACATATTTTAACTTTCTGAGACCTAAAAATGTACCTTTTTCGACTACAAATATACGATAAATGCTTCAACAATAGCATGAGGATGCATTAAAAAATAGAAAAAGAATGTAAATCTCCAAAGAGAAAATGATAGGAGCCCCTTAATGACAAGTATACGAATCAGTATTTCCTCTTTAGCCTATTTTATGTTTTTGTGAAAAAACAATAGAAAAACTTGCTTTGAATTAGCGTTTTTTCTATATTTGCAAGTACTAAACAGAATCGAAATATCTAATACTTTTGCCTATGAATCATAAAATGTCATCAGCTCCCTTCCTATTTTCTTATGTGGTTTCCATATTGATTGGTTGTTGTGTTGATGCCTATTGGTCGTTTACAGAAGTTTTTAGAAGGGCGATGTTTCATAAGATATAGGTTGCAAAGAAGTGATAAAAACAAAAATAAAGATTTTATGCTTATGGAGAAGTGTAGATATTTATATGGAGCTTCGATACAGGGAATCCAGAGTTTTATTTTCCAAACCGACCGACTGAAGGATATTGTCGGTGCTAGTGAACTGGTTGAGCAAGCCTGCACCGAAGTTTTCAGGAATGAGTTTTTTGAAGAAAAGACATGTGAACTAATCGTCAGTGCGGCAGGAAACGTGAAGTGTGTATTCCCCGACCAGAATATGTGCAGAAAGGCAGTATTGTCATTTCCAAAACGAGTGATGGAAAAGGCCCCTGGCGTGACCATCAGCCAGGCAGTAGTAAGAATGACAGACGATTTCTCAGGAGCTATTGATGAACTTGAACGTCGGCTGCATTCACAACGTAATCGTCGCTCGAAACCATTGGCCTTCGGATTTATGGCAATGGAGCGTTATAGACGCACGGGAATGCCATCAATCAATACTATTGGCGCAAAAGACAGGATAGACGAAGGCTGCTATCTAAAAGGCAAGGCCCTGGTAGACTCAGCAAATAGTAAAGGAGCCACAAGCAAATTGTATGAAAAACTGTATGGTTGTCATGTTTCTTTAAAGAATGCAACCGACATGTCCACTCTCACGGGACAAAACGACTGGATAGCCATAGTGCATGCCGATGGCAATGGTCTTGGTGAGGTTGTGGCCAATATTGGTAAAGATCCTGGTAAACTGAAGCAGTTCTCGGAGAAACTCAATGAAGCAACAATCAAGTCTGCCCAGACAGCATGCAAAGAATGCTTAGGTGATACCAACGAGCTCCTCGTGCGTCCTGTTGTGATAGGCGGTGACGATCTTACCGTTGTGTGCCGGGCTTCTATTGCTGTCGGCTTCGTAAATAGTTATCTGCGTAATTTCGAGAAAAATAGTCTCGACCTCACTAATCATGCATTGACGGCTTGTGCAGGGATAGCCTTCATCAAGTCTTCCTATCCCTTCTCTTATGGCTATAACCTCGCTGAAACATTATGTGGCGTGGCTAAAAAGGATGCCAAGTCAGCAGAGATGAAACGTGCCAATGGCGGCAAAGCACCGTCCTGCCTTATGTTCCACAAAGTGCAGAGCAGTTTCATAGAAGACTTCGGTGTTATAGAGCGCAAAGAACTCACTGCTTCCTGTGGTAGCTCTTTCCGCTTCGGCCCATACTATCTTGATGAGCAAGAAGACCGTTGGACGATAGACAAGCTGCGGTTAGATGCCGATGCTCTCTCCAAAGAGTCAAACAATGCAATAAAGACAAGTGTCAGAGAATGGCTGACATTGATGGGCGAGAGTCGCGACAAGGCTCTGCAAAAGGAGAACAGAGTGAATATGCTTGATCGATATACCGGAGAGCAGAAGAAACTCTTTGCCGAGCTGACAACGGAGCGTAAAGGGAAACGTTTCCCTGCCTACGATGTGTTGGCATTGCAGACAATAAAGAATCAAGTAACCAAATGAGCAGACTATGACGAAGACAATAAATATTACGATACGCTTCTTTTCGCAATGGCACTGTGGAAGCGGTACGTCCGCTGGGGCGGATGTAGACGAACTTGTGGTGAAAGACAAGAACGGAATGCCTTACATCCCAGGAAAGACACTCAAGGGACTGATACGTGAGGCAACAGAAGACTATGTGTCATTCTCGTCACAAAGCGAAGCCTTAGGAACGTTGTTGGCAGAAACCTTTGGTAAAGAGTTGGGTGAAACTCCGGAGCAGACGGCAGGATGTGCTCATTTTGGCAATGCCGTGTTGGAAGGAACCGAATATGAGGCAATAGTGGAAAACCATGCCCAGCAATATATGTATGACAAAATTACCACTACCGCCATTGATGACGACGGTATAGCCAAAGACCATAGTTTGAGGAGTATGGAGGTGGTGTTGCCCTGCACATTGTATGCGAGCATAACCGGAGTGCCGGAGGATTTGGCCGATATCCTGTCGGAAAGCTTCGGTATGATAAAGCGTATGGGGCAGAAGAGAAACCGCGGATTAGGCAGATGTGAAATCAAGGAAGGAGGCAAGATATGATACGGATCAAGTTTGAGTGTGAACTGCTGTCGGATGTCATAATAAACCAAAGTGCGGCAACTGACGGCAACAACAGTACCCTGGATTTCATTCCGGGCAATTCTTTCCTCGGTATCGTGGCTTCTCATTATACTGAATACAGTAAAGAAGACGCCATGACGCTATTTCATAGTGGAAAGGTGCGTTTCGGTGATGCACATCCTGAAAGCCAGATGAAGCCAGGCTTCAGAACTCTGCGCATACCGGCGTCTCTATACTATCCCAAACTGAAGTCACAGACTGATGTGTGCTATGTGCATCACTTGTATGATAGAAACAAAGACAAACATAATGATGGCAGACCGCAACAACTGAAGCAGTGTCGCAATGGCTTCTTCGCTTTTACTTCTGGTTGTGGATATCCGGCAGTGTTGGACAGAAGTTTTGCATTGAAGTCGGCATACAACCGTAGTTTGCGTCGTTCACAAGACGAGAAGATGTTTGGCTATGAGTCGCTCGATGCTGGTAGTATTTTTCTGTTTGATGTGGAGATTGATGATGACCGGCTCGCAGATGTGGTGAGAAATAATCTCGTTGGTCGTCATCATATTGGCCGCTCCCGCACAGCGCAGTATGGCGAAGTGCTCATACGTGAAAAGGATTACGAAGAAGCGTGTTCCCACCTTGACAAGATAAAGATTGGCGGTTCTGACTATGTCGCCGTTTATGCCGATGGCAGACTCATCTTCATTGATGAGGATATGGAACTGACCCTGCAGCCGATGGCACGTGACCTTGGCGTCGAAAATGGAGAGATAGACTGGGGCCTGTCGCAAGTGCGCACTTTCCAGTATGCGCCATGGAACGGCAAGCGTGCCACAAGAGATACCGACAGACTCGGCATTGAGAAGGGTAGTGTGTTCCTTGTCAAGCTTAATGGTGATAGCGGTCCGTTGCAGAGTCGGTATGTAGGTGCATATCAGAACGAGGGCTTTGGTAAGGTGGTCTATAATCCGGATTTCCTTGATGAAGTGGATGGAAAAAATGGTGAGGCAAAAGTACGGTTGTTGGAACCCGAAGCAAACTTAGAGGGCAAAGTTCAGCTGCCTCTATGTGGCACTCCTTTGCTCGATTACATTTCTCGCAGACAACTCGCCCATGAGGCAGATATCTATATATATGAGAAAGTGAATGACTTTGTCGAGAGCAATAAGAAACTATTCAGAAGCAATGGCGACAAATTCCCGTCGCAGTGGGGGAAAATCCGAGAGATTGCTTCCAGATGCAAGATTGGTGATGATATAAGAAAAGAACTTCTTGGCGAGGGCGGGTACCTGTGCCATGGTGTAGCTGAGGAAAAGTGGAAGAAATATGGACGTGTAGAAAAACTCAGAAACTTCATGGATGACATTGAGTCTTCCAGATTTGGTGACATATTGGGTAAAGCACTTGTAAACCTGTCGTCAGAGATGGCAAAAATGAAATGACACTATGGAAAAGGAAAACAAAAGATACGAATATAGACACATCGCAAGGATTGTGGTCGAGGCAGCCACACCAATAGCAGTTGGCAGCGGTGCGTCGGATGTAGTTACCGACTCTCCAGTGGTGAAGGACATCAACGGACTTCCATATATTCCAGGAACTTCATTGGCTGGCGTTTTACGCCATGCTTTGGACTTGGGTAGACGGGAAAACGAGACGAATTTCTTTGGCTATCATGACAAGGATGGCGGGCGTGGGTCACGAATAATCTTCACCGATGCAGTGATGATTGGTAAAGACGGGCTTGCAGTTGATGGCATATGCCAGATAGATCCATCCGATGATTTTTATGGTTGGTATCAAGAACTGCCAGTCCGCAACCATGTGAGGATAAACGAGCATGGAGTGAACGACAGGAATGGCAAGTTTGACAACGAAGTCGTTTACATGGGCACACGTTTCGTCTTTGAGATAGAGCTGTTGTCAGATCAGGAAAATGATTCTTGGTTTGACAAGACTCTTGCCATGCTTTATCGTAACACGATGCGCATAGGTGGAGGAACTTGCTGCGGATATGGCAAGATGAAAGTAGTCAGTTGTTTGCGTGCAGACCTCAATCTTACGGGAGCGTCCGACTTGGCGGCTTATATAAAGAAGCCATCCTGTCTGTCGGAGGAATGGACAGCCTTAGCGGAATGGCAACCATCAGCAGTCGATGTTTGTGATGATGGATGGATTACTTATACGTTGAGGCTGAAGCCGCAGGATTTTTTTCTCTTCGGTTCTGGTTTTGGCGATGATGATGCAGACAACACACCGGCTGTAGAGCGGATTGTGGAGTGGGGAGACGGAGAACCATGTTTCTCTCAACAGAGAACATTGGTGCCGGCTTCTTCAGTAAAAGGTGCATTGGCCCATCGCACGGCATATAATTACAACAAGCAGAACCGCCTGTTCGTTGGAAACGAAAGTGCATGTGCCGGTGACGATAATCCTGCCGTTGCTGCGGTGTTCGGCTCAGCAGGTGGTGACGGACAAAGCCGCGGTTCTCGTGGCAATATAATCATGAGTGATGTCGTTGGAAAAGAAAAATGCGACAAACTTTTCTTCCATGTCAAGAATGACTATTTCTCTGGCGGAACAATAGATGGAGCATTGTTCCAGGAGAAGACTGTCTTTGGGAGAGATACAATATATGAGGAAGAAATTCTTGTGAGGAAAGAAACTCTTGAGGATACTTGTATCAGAGAAGCCCTGGAGCAGAGTCTGAAAGATCTCTGCAGCGGATTGTTGCCGCTTGGTGGATGTGTGGGACGAGGTAACGGATTCTTTACAGGAGAACTATTAAAGGATGGAGGCAAGATATGAAAGAGATAAAGGCAGCAGTATACGAGGGCTATCTATGGTATAGCGATGAAAACAAGCCAAAAGTGTTCCTTGGCGACAAGATGGTTGATAAGATAGAGTTGGACGACTGTTCCAATCCCTTTGTCGTTGAAGGTAACCTCTGGGATGCGGAAGCGCATGAGTCTATAATGATACGCTATGTAGACGGACGCTATCTGGTGCGTCATACTGTTGTGACGGATAAAGAACTTCTCGGCATAGATGACCGATTGCTTGATCCTGTCACAGTAAAGACCAACGACCTCGTGGCTACAACAGTGAAGGAATATCTTCCGCATCGTATCGAAGGTGTCAAGGCATTGCGTTTTCTGCAGTATTGGCAGGGTGAAGCGGATGCTATGTGTGAAGGAATGACGGCACTTCGTCCGTCGAAACTCGTTTTTGTAGGATTTAACAAGTAAGGAGGAACATCTATGGTTAACAAGATATCTGCACCATATAATTTTGTGCCGCTCAATGAATTTGTTTTTGTTCCCGACTGGGCTGATGATGTGTCACAAGACATTCCGTTCCCAGATGGCGAAGACGGGTATATAGAAGTGACGTGGAAGAACGTCTCGCCTTTGTGTGTTCGGGATGCCTCAGGCGCTGATGACGAGAACTATTCTATGCATGTGAAGATGTCCGACGGCAGTCGCCTTTATTTCATTCCGGGATCAAGTCTCAGGGGTATGCTTCGGAACACTATGAGCATAATGAGTTTCGGAAGACTGTCGCAGTATGATAATAAATGTTATGAAAAAAAGAAGAAAAAAGATGGATATAGTCAAGACTCTCGCAAGTTTAGTGTGGAAGATTTGATTAGCAGGTGCCAGGCAAAAACGAAGCCATTTGAGAAAGACTTGGTTGATGTTATGTTCGGGTGGGTAGATGATAACGGTTCAATGAAAGGCAGAGCACAAATAGGCAATGCATTCTCGTCTCACACCTTGTCAGACGAAGAACTTTGCGTTGAGGTTCGTGGTGTTCTCGGAGCTCCTAAGCCTTCATATTTCCCATTGTATCTGCGACAGGATAAGAAACCATATAAAGAGTATTCATCCGAAAATGCGACTATTAGCGGAACGAAACGTTACAGGATACATAAGGGGGGGGCTGTTATGGGTCTGCCGCAGATAAACGAGAATGAGAATGTTGAGTCTCGTTTTAGACCCGTTCCGGCAGGACAGACCTTCAAGATGCGCATCGTGGTTCATAATATGAGAAAGATGGAAATCGGTGCCTTGCTTTCAGCAATCACCTTCAATCATACTCAGGGGACTTATCATAATATTGGCAGTGCCAAAGGATTTGGCTACGGCAAGATGGAATGTGTGGATTTGTCGTTGCATGGCTTCGCTTTTTCAGAAGAAGAATATCTCAAGGCATTCGAATATGAAATGTCATTGTTCACTAAGGCCAAGTATTCGTGTCTGTGGAGTGAAACTACTCAGGTCAAATCGCTTGTCGCAATCATGTCGGAGCATGAGGACAGTGATGTAAGAATGATGGAGATGGATAAGGCAAAATCTCCACAGCAAAAGAATGAATACGAGTATTACAAAACTAATTTCAGTAAACTCGAAGAAACAGCTAAAAGTGTAACCACATATCTGAATGATAATGATGTCGCAGGTTTGGAGGAAAATGTGAAGCGTGTTGAGGCTGCCAAACTCAGAAAAAGGTTTGTTGTTGAAAACGCTAAAATTTATGATGATATAAAAGCTGATGTCAAGTCCGGCAACTTCCAGTCTGCCATAGAATCATTAGACCGCTTGATTAATGATATGCTCATTCAAGGTGTTGACAAATCCGATGAAGAAATATGGAGGACCGGCATTTTGGAAAATCAGAAAGCCAAGGAGACAGAAGAGGCTCAAAAAAGGGCGGAAGCGCTAAACGAGAGAAATAAGCAGCAGTTGTCCGGAGGTCTTGCTAATTTCATTGAAGAAAAGAATCCGCTGACGGATAAATACAAGGTGGACAAGTGGAAAACATGCGATTCCAAAATCAAGCAATGGCTCAAGAAAAAGAACACATCGTCGCTTGATGATGGCGAGAAGCAGACGCTGGAGAAAGTCATTTGCCGGTTACATACTGAACAGGACAGAACGGAGAAGAAAGACTGGAAGGTGGAATACGACAAGAACAAGATATGGAAAGCCATAAGAGGATATCTTGGCGAAGAGCGTGCGATGTCTCTTTATAAGAGTATGGAGGGATGATGTAATGGAGATAAAGACAATGTCGGTAATGTTCAAGAACCGACTTTCTTTTCGTGAGGTGCCATTGTTGCGAGGTGCGTTGCTGCATCTGGCTGATGGCGACACTACTTTGTTTCACGACCATCTGGGCGACAAACTCCGCTATAAGTATCCTCTTGTGCAATACCGCGAGTCTGGCGGACATGCATCGGTGTTTTGTCTTGGTGATGGTGCGGCAGCTATGGAAAACCTCCTCGGTGCAGCCTCCTCGGCTGAGGTGCGTATCGGCAGAAGGGTGGAGAAACTGCTTGTAGCCAGCGAGACGAGGAGGAATGATGAACTTGTTTTGTCGGATGTCTTTCACGAATACACAATCCGTCGCTACCTTCCCCTCAATCAGGAGAACTACGCCAGGTATAAGACTCTCGACAGTATCGTGGACCGTTATCAGATGATAGAAAAGTGCCTGATTGGCAATATCCTTTCGTTTGCCAAGAGTATGGGCATGTTCTTTGATCAGCAGATAGAAGTGAAGATACAGGATGTGGCAAATACGCATGAGTATACATACAAGAAAGTGAGAATGCTCGGCTTTGATTTGAAATTCAAAGCGAATGTCTCCCTTCCTCAGCATATCGCCTTGGGTAAGGGAGTCAGTATAGGATTTGGAGAAATATTTTGCAAATGAAGAAAATACAGATAGCGTTGGTGAGCAAGGAAACGCTCCCCGTTTTTTATATGATAAATGAGCTACGGCCTGATGAGGTGTATCTTGTCGGCACTAAAGAAACTCAAAACGAGATGCACTATATAAAGGCAGTAGCAAAGAGTATAGGTGTGGTTTGTCATGAACTGACAACCCAACCCGACAGTATGCAGGATTGCATGAGGGTGTGCGACAGTGTTCATGCCCGTAATGTTGAAGGTGATTGTGAGTATTGCTATAATCTTACGTGTGGAACTAAGCTTATGGCTTTTGGCGCATTGATCTGCGCACAGAGCCATAAGGCGAATGCAGTATATACAGATGTCAGCTCTTATACCGATTTCTCGGATTTTGAGCGCCACGACATCACCAAGCTGCTCTCCACCGACACCATGATAGCCCTGCAGGGACAGAAGGTTAAAGCCAAGGAAATATACCATTATGATGCAGAGCGTACTGAGTGTGCCAACGAAGTGCGCAATTTCATCGAGAACCATCCTAAAGAATATAAAGTCTTGATGACCAATTATATAGACTATAAATACTTGCCTAATCCTTTCAGGGTCGGGAAACTCCTTTATTATAGAGATGGTGGTAGACTCGTAGTGGAATACGACGATGTGGAAGTTTTTTCTTCCGACTACAAAGACGCTTTCAAGATGTTGCTTGAAGGCAGATGGTGGGAGACGCTCGTGGCAAATGTCGTTGCCAAATGGGCTGGTGAGGATCGTGAGGTATGGACTAATGTACGTTTTGAGCCTAACGCCAAAACACAGCGCAATGACAAGAACGAGATAGACGTGCTGGTGAATATCGGCAATGCATTGCTCTTTGTGGAGTGTAAGTCCGGCTCTTTCACGCAGGATAACATATACAAGTTGAGCAGTGTGTTCAAGACCTATGGCAGCTATAAGTCAAGAGGTGTCATAGTTTCATATCGCTCCAATGTCATTAAACCCGACTTGGAAGAAAAAGCGAAAGAGGAACGCGTGTCGTTGCTTGTGCCGAATCGTAGTATGGCAGATTTGTTTGTGAAGTTAGACAAAGTAGTTAACACCTTAAAATCCTGATTCCTATGGCAAGAAAAGTCTTTATCTCAGTGCTCGGCACCGGGTTTTATGGAAAGTGCATATATAAGCGTGATGAGTTTGAATCAGGCAATACCCGCTTTATTCAGCAGGCAACATTGCAGATGCTGACCAATAGTGATTCTTGGACATCCGACGACCATGGCTATATATTGCTTACACAGAAAGCAGAGGTCGACAATTGGATAGTCAAAGGCGATGAACGTGAAAAATTCAGCAATGCCGGAAAAGAGGAGTATATCGGTCTTGAGAAAACCATCGGTGGCATGAATCTCCCATTTGCCGTAGAAGGCATCAGCATCCCCGACGGTAATGATGAAGACGAGATATGGCAGATTTTCGATATTGTGTTCGAAAAACTTCAGGATGGCGACGAGTTGTATTTCGACATTACCCATGGCTTCAGATATCTTCCGATGCTCGTTCTCGTGTTGGGAAACTATGCCAAGTTCTTGAAGAATATCAAGGTGAAGAGCATCACGTATGGAAATTTTGAATCCCGAAACACAAAAGTGACTCCCAATGTAGCTCCGATAATAGATATCACCTCATTTTCGGCATTGCAGGATTGGACTATTGCTGCATCCGATTTCTTGAATCATGGAGATGCTTCCAGGCTTGTTCTATGTGGAAATGAACAGCTGAAGCCCATTTTGCGTGAAGCTAAAGGAAAAGACGTTGCTGCATCAAATCTTAAAGCTTTGTGCAAGAATATTGGTGAATTCTCGGATAATGTTAGGTTCTGCCGTGGAATGGAACTATATCACGGTAAGACATCTTCTCGAGTAGCAGCCTCTTTGCTTAATGAGCGAGGCGACTATCTAAAGCCGCTGATACCGTTGCTTTATAAAGTAGGTGACTATCTGCATGGATTTAAGGATGGGAAAGCTGAAAATCTTATTCTTGCCTCTGACATCTGTGTGAAATCCGGTAATTGGCAAGCAGCGGTAACTCTCTTGCAAGAAGGTGTGGTCTCTCTCTTCTGCACTCGTCATAATTTGAAAATTGAAAATTGTGACCAAAGAAAAATTGTAAATAACGCATTTTTCAAAAAGCAGTGTAGATTTAATGGAAAAAGTTCTTTATATAAATCTTTGTCACAAAATGAAGAAAAGATTGTAGACGAAATCGTCAATGATGAATTGTTGACTTACGGATTGGCTCTTGATTTCGCAAATTTGAGTGATGTGCGAAATGATATTAATCATGCTGGCATGAGAGACAATAAGGCACCGATGAAAATAAAGAAACTTAAGGGTAATATCGAGAACTGCTTGGCTCAAATTCTGAATTTTGTAGATAAATTATCACAAACACCTTCTCGTTTGTTCTTGAATCTCTCTAACCACCCATCGTCATCATGGTGTAAAGAGCAACTTGCTGCGGCAGCAGAATTTGGCGAGATTGAAGATATTGCTTTTCCTATGGTTGATCCAGGTTCTACCTCTGAGATAGTTGAGGAAGCAGCAAAAGAAATCGTTGAAGAGATAAAGTCTCGTGCCAAGTGGAATACTGTTACCGTTCATGTTATGGGCGAGATGAGCTTAACGTATATCCTTGTGAAGAAATTGTCGGCGATAGGCATTCGTTGTGTATGCTCCACCTCTTATAGGATGGTGAAAGACGCAGAGGATGGCAAGAAGGTCGTGGAATTCCATTTTGAAAGATTCAGAGAATATGAGTAAGAAAGAAAAATTTGAGCTTTCTCACGACCAGAGATGCGTGATGGCTCGTTTTATAGAGTTTATCAACGGCAGCGGCAGCATCTTTATCCTTAAGGGATATGCCGGAACGGGAAAGACCACAATGGTGAAGGAGATGGTGAAGATGCTCAAAGACGAGAAAAAACCGTATCGTCTGCTTGCCTCTACCGGCAGGGCAGCCAAGATTCTTCATGACAAGACGATGGAGGAGACGAGTACTGTGCATAGCTGCATATATACGTATTCCGACTTCAATCAGGATTTGGATAAGGTCGTGGATGAGCGTGAGCGCAACAAGGGCGTAGACTCCACTGGGCAGCTATTGCTTAATTTCACTCTTTCGGTGGTAGACGATAGCAATGTCACCACCTACTATATCATTGATGAGGCTTCGATGGTGGCCGACGAGGAGGACAAGTCGGCTTTTCAGGCAGCTTTCGGCAGCGGCAGGTTGCTTTGCGATCTGCTGGAGCATGACCCCAACGGCAAATATATTTTCATTGGCGATGTGTGTCAGTTGCCTCCTGTGCTTCAGACCGTCTCGCCGGCATTGTCGGTTGATTATTTCAAGAATACATTCGGATATGATGCCGTTGAAGTTACACTGACGGATATTAAGCGACAGCAATCGGGCAATGACATCGTTCTTGCCTCTCAGAAGTTGCGGCGCCTTTATGAGTGTCCTCAGCCATGGACATGGGCCAAGTTCCCGATGAAAGGTTTCAAGAATATCCATCTTCTCGATAGCCAGGCCGAATTGGTGCAGATGTATATTGAACGAGTGAAAAGGTATGGGTATAACGACTCCACTCTGATTTGTTTCTCAAATCGACTTTGCGACACTCTGACTCGTATCATTCGTCCTGCTTTGGGGCTTGACTCCTTGCAGCTGCAGAAGGGAGACCTGCTCCTCGTCACTCAGAACAACTATATCTCAGGCTTGATGAATGGCGATCAGGTAGTGGTGGATAGTGTTCAGGTGAAAGAGCAGCGTGCCGGACTGACGTTCCTTGAGGTCTCCTTCCATGAAGTGCTTACTGGCAAGGAATATTCTCAGCTCATGATAGCGGATATTCTCTATGCCAATCAGACGAACCTCTCCCAAGTGCAGCAGAAAGAGCTTTTCGTGGAGTTCTTCATAAGGATGAAGAAAAAAGGAATAAAACAGAAGAGTGATCTGTTCAACAAGATGATGATGTGCGACCCCTATCTCAACGCATTGCGTGCTGTGTTTGGCTTTGCGCTCACCTGTCATAAGGTTCAGGGCGGAGAATGGGATAATGTCTTTCTCGATATTCCGAGGTCTTTCCCCAAGCGGGAGAAACCTTATGTGTATCAGTGGGTATATACTGCCATGACCCGTGCCCGCAAGGAACTGTATCTTGTAGATGATTTCTATATCATGTAGTCTTGATGTTGTTCTCCCCCCAAAACCGGTCATAAAGGTTTGCTTAGAATGACCGGTTGGGGTTATAATCGTTCTTTGACATTCTGTATCTTTTTGTGGATATGGTTGGTTTTATGAAATAATTTTGTTCCTAATTAGCTGCTTATTTTGTATTTTTGCAGCAGAAAAGGTACATTTTTTTAGTGTTGAAAAGTTAAATACTGTATAAATTATTCTATAATCTGTTGATATATAAGCTTTTAAGAATTTTGCTCTCCGAGAGTATGGTCCACTAAAACAAGGATTAAGACACCTGCCAACTTGAGTTCATTGAATTTAAAATCCGCTTCTCCGAGAGTATGGTCCACTAAAACAAGGATTAAGACACCACTTAAACCAAGCATCATAGATGTCTTTAGGAAGCTCCGAGAGTATGGTCCACTAAAACAAGGATTAAGACCTGCATCTGAATGATAGGTAACACGCTCATAACACTCCGAGAGTATGGTCCACTAAAACAAGGATTAAGACCTGTTGTTTTCTACTCATCATCTAAAGTATCCAATACTCCGAGAGTATGGTCCACTAAAACAAGGATTAAGACTAAAAGATATTAGATATTAAAAGCGTTCAATACGTCTCCGAGAGTATGGTCCACTAAAACAAGGATTAAGACATCCTTAGAGTTAGCACAAGCAATAACATCTGTACTCCGAGAGTATGGTCCACTAAAACAAGGATTAAGACAAGCTTACGAGCTTTGAACAGTTCTTTGAACTTGAACTCCGAGAGTATGGTCCACTAAAACAAGGATTAAGACGTTAACACATTCTTAGAGTTAGTACAACTGATAATATCTCCGAGAGTATGGTCCACTAAAACAAGGATTAAGACATAGAACTTCTTAGCGTTACCGTTAACCTCAATAAAGACTCCGAGAGTATGGTCCACTAAAACAAGGATTAAGACTTTGGTTACGGCAACGTAGGGCTGACGAGAAACGACTCCGAGAGTATGGTCCACTAAAACAAGGATTAAGACACTCAATGTCTTTGAGTTCAGTGAGAAACATTGTGCCTCCGAGAGTATGGTCCACTAAAACAAGGATTAAGACATTGAGATAGTGAAACTCTTGTTAGCAGCCTCAATCTTGTCTCCGAGAGTATGGTCCACTAAAACAAGGATTAAGACTTTCAAGTTGAATACGAACTGCTTCTTTGTGAAGCTACTCCGAGAGTATGGTCCACTAAAACAAGGATTAAGACACCTTTCCGTCGTTCTCTGCCTGCTTGTAGGTGCTCTCCGAGAGTATGGTCCACTAAAACAAGGATTAAGACCTTCAGCAGTTTGTTCATTGCTATCAATGTCAAGATACTCCGAGAGTATGGTCCACTAAAACAAGGATTAAGACAGTTTATTCTGTTGCCAAGAAAACTATCAAAACTCTCCGAGAGTATGGTCCACTAAAACAAGGATTAAGACTCTTTAATAAGGCGTAAAGGTGCGATAGTAAACCCTCCGAGAGTATGGTCCACTAAAACAAGGATTATGCACCTTAGTTAACATTCCATTTGTATATGTCTCCATTGATGCCGTTGGTTTGTTCTGTCATCCCATCTCAAGGAGGACAGTTTTTAATTCTCATTATCCCACTATTACTCCTTAATCCTCAGATGAAATCCAATCTTCCCCCAAATCACAATCCAGGCTGGCCTGATGGCCGATTAAGGCTAAAACAGCCGTAAGTACCGGTATTTGGCTCCTCTTTTATCAAAAAAAATGAATTTCCTTTGCCTCTGTCAAAGCTTTCTTATAACTTTGCCACAAAGTTTTGCGCCAGACTGTTCTGGCTGTTGTTTAACCTATAAATCTGAAATAAGAATATGCCATTTACGAACAATGTCATGATTGTCCGTCACAAGCTGTTGACCGAACTTGTGAAGCTATGGAAAAATGACGAATTAGTAGACCGCATTGACCGTCTGCCTATCGAATTGAGTCCCCGCCGTTCAAAACACGAAGGACGTTGCTGTGTACACAAAGAGAGAGCAGTATGGAGATATAAGTCACTTCCGTTGTTGGGCATGACGATGGAAGACGAAACCGACGAGCTGACACCACTCTCAGAATTTGCTTTCCGCGCCATGAAGAGAGCCGGCAGCGGTGCTCCAAGAGAAGATATCCTTACCGTTATCGACGAGGCTTGTTCATCCTGCGTTCAGATCAATTATGAAATCACCAATCTGTGCCGTGGATGTATCGCCCGCCATTGTATGACCAACTGTCCCAAGAAGGCCGTCCATCTGAAGAAGAACGGACAGGCATTCATCGACCACGACGCTTGTATCAGCTGTGGTATCTGCCACGACAGCTGTCCATACCACGCCATCGTATACATACCCGTTCCTTGCGAGGAGTCCTGCCCGGTGAAGGCAATCAGCAAAGACGAGCGTGGTGTTGAGCATATCGACGAGAGCAAGTGTATATACTGCGGAAAATGTCTCAACGCATGTCCGTTCGGCGCCATCATGGAGGTGTCACAGGTATTCGACGTGCTCTATAGAATCCGTAACAAGAAGAAACTCGTGGCAATCGTTGCCCCGGCAATCCTCGGCCAGTTCAAGGCAGAGAAAGCCCAGGTCTACGGCGCACTCCGCGAGATGGGCTTTGCCGACGTCATCGAGGTGGCACAGGGAGCCATGGAGACCGTAGAGCGTGAGGGCCACGAACTGCTGGAAAGACTCGAAGAAGGTCAGCCGTTCATGACCACCTCTTGCTGTCCCTCATACAAGGAGATGGTGAAGAAACACGCTCCCGACATGGCGAAATACGTTTCCGACACCCGTTCGCCGATGTATTACACCGCCCGTCTGGCAAAGCAGCAGTATCCCGAAGCCGATGTAGTGTTCATCGGTCCGTGTGTTGCCAAGCGCAAGGAAGCCCAGAGCGATGAAGCAGTAGACTTCGTGCTCACATTCGAGGAAATCTCTTCAGTGCTCGACGGACTGGGCATCGACATGGGCACAACCGCTCCTTATAGCATGGCTGTGCAGTCGGTGCGCGAAGCACATGCTTTCGGAGAGCTGGGCGGCGTTACAGGCGCCGTGAAGGCATACCTCAAGGAGAAAGCCGAGTCATTGCAGGCAATCCAGGTTTCCAACCTGACAAAGAAGAACATCGCCATGCTGCGGGCTTACGGCAAGTCAGGAAAGGCTCCTGCCAAGTTCATCGAGGTCATGGCATGCGAGGGCGGATGTATCACCGGGCCTTGCGTTCACAATGAGCTGAAAGCCGGAAAGCGCCAGTTCGATAAGGAATTGGACAAGGAGACAAAGACATATGATGATATGGATTGACAAACTACGCAGAGACCATGCTCTCGCGCCCGACGAATACCGGCAGCTGCTGGCAACGACAGACACCGATGCCGTGGAATATCTGCATCGGCAGGCGCGGGAGGTGGCTCTCCGGCAGTTTGGTCATGACATCTATATACGCGGACTGATAGAGGTGGGCAACCGCTGCCGCAACAACTGCTACTATTGCGGCATACGGGCAGCCAACACGTCGGTGGCGCGCTACGAACTGACAAAAGAACAAATCCTGGCCTCTTGCCGGGAAGGCTATAGGCTGGGCTTCCGCACTTTTGTATTGCAAGGTGGCGAGAAGTCTGGCTCTTATGCTATGTGGGAAGACGTGGTCAGCGAGATACGCCTCGCCTATCCCGACTGTGCCATCACACTCTCACTGGGCGAGATGACGAGGAGCGAATACGAGGGACTGTTCCGTGCCGGCGCCAACCGCTATCTGCTGAGGCATGAAACCTATAATGCCGACCATTACCGCAGGCTCCATCCTGACTCTATGTCAAGAGAACACCGGCTGCAATGTCTGCAATGGCTCAAGGAAACCGGCTATCAGACCGGCACCGGCATCATGGTGGGCAGCCCCGGACAGACATTAGACCATCTGGTGGAGGACATCTGCTTCATCCGGCGTTTCCAGCCGCAGATGATAGGCATCGGACCCTTCATCCCCCAGCATGACACACCCTTCAGGGATTGCCGGCCGGGAAGTGCCGACCTCACCCTGCGCCTGCTCTCCATCTTCCGCCTGATGTTCCCGTCGGTGCTGATACCTGCCACCACGGCACTCTCCACACTCCTGCCCGACGGCAAGGCCCGGGGCATACAGGCAGGAGCCAATGTGGTGATGCCAAACCTCTCGCCGGCGGCATACCGCTCCAGCTATGCGCTCTACGACAACAAGGCGGCGATGGGCACGGAGGCAGCCGAAGGACTGGCATTGCTGAAACAGGAATTGGATAAAATCGGGTATCGTATATCTACGGCTCGTGGCGATTTTAAATGAATAATGACATGGACAAGATTTTTAATCCTGCCTCCGGTGAGGCAGAAGAGTTTATCAACCATCAGGAGATTCTCGATACGCTGCAATACGCATCGGAGCACAAGAACGATCGGGAGCTGATAGAGAGTCTGCTTGAGAAGGCGGCGAAATGTGGCGGACTGACCCACCGTGAGGCTGCCGTGCTCCTGGAGTGCGACGTCCCCGATCTGGTAGACCGCATCTTCCATCTGGCAAGAGAGATAAAGCAGCGCTTCTATGGCAACCGCATCGTGATGTTCGCACCGCTCTATCTCTCCAACTATTGCGTGAACGGCTGCGTATATTGTCCCTACCACGCCAAGAACAAGACCATCCCCCGCCGCAAACTCACCCAGGAGGAAATCAGACGTGAGGTAGTAGCCCTGCAGGATATGGGCCACAAGCGGCTGGCACTCGAAGCCGGCGAAGACCCGCGTAATAATCCTATAGAATACATCCTGGAGTCTATCCAGACCATATACGGCATCCACCACAAGAATGGAGCCATACGCCGCGTGAATGTGAATATCGCCGCCACCACGGTGGAGAACTACCGCCGCCTGAAAGACGCCGGCATCGGCACGTATATCCTCTTTCAGGAGACATACCACAAGAAGCACTACGAGGAACTCCACCCCCGGGGTCCCAAGAGCAACTACGCCTACCACACCGAGGCTATGGACCGCGCCATGGAGGGCGGCATCGACGATGTGGGCATCGGCGTTCTCTTCGGTCTCAACCTCTACCGCTACGATTTCGTGGGCCTTATGATGCACGCCGAGCATCTGGAGGCAAAGTTCGGAGTAGGCCCACACACCATCAGCGTGCCCCGGATCTGTCCGGCAGACGATATCTCCACCGACGACTTCCCCGACGCCATTTCCGACGAGATGTTCGAGCGCATCGTCGCCGTCATCCGCATCGCCGTTCCATACACCGGCATGATCATCTCCACCCGTGAGTCAGAGGCCGTGCGCCGCCGCGTGCTGGAGCTTGGCGTGTCGCAGATCAGCGGCGGATCGCGCACCAGCGTGGGAGGCTATGCCGACTCAAAGCCGGAGCACACCGAGCAGTTTGACGTCAGCGACCATCGCTCGTTGGACGAGGTGGTGGGCTGGCTGCTCGATCTGGGACATATCCCGAGCTTCTGCACCGCCTGCTATCGCGAAGGACGCACCGGCGACCGCTTCATGTCGCTGCTCAAGGCCGGACAGATAGCAAACTGCTGCGGACCAAACGCCCTGATGACGCTGCAGGAGTATCTCGAAGACTATGCCTCGCCGGAGACCCGGGCGAAGGGACAGCAGGAGATTGCCAAGGCGTTGGAGCATATCCCGAACCCGAAGATAAAGGCGATTGCCACAAAGCGGCTGGAAGAGATAAGACAAGGAAAGAGAGATTTCAGATTCTGACACAGATATGGAGAATACACCACAGGTTTCCCGCCTGCATATAGCCCTCATCGGACTGAGGAATGCCGGCAAGTCGTCACTGCTCAACGCATGGTTGGGACAGGAAGTGTCTATCGTGTCCAGCGTGGCCGGAACTACCACCGATGCCGTGAGGAAGGCTGCCGAACTCCCCGGACTGGGGGCTTGTGTGATTATCGACACACCGGGATTTGACGACACCGACCGGCAGCTGGGACATCTGCGTGTGGACAAGATGCAGACTGCCGTGAAGCAGGCCGACATCGTAATTATGGTGGCGGGCGGACCCGTGCTCACGCCGGAAGAACGGGAGTGGGCTGATTGGCTCAAGCTCAAGAAGACCCCCTGGCTCCTTGCTCTGGGCAAGGCTGACACCATGGAGGATGCAGAACAGGCGGCAGGCCGTCTGTCCGGCGAACTGGATGTGCCTGCCGTGGCTGTCAGCGCCTGTCGCCGCAGCGGTTTCTCCAGATTGATGCAGTTGCTGCTCCAGCTCCTGCCGCCCGATTTCGGCAAGGAGACCATCACGGGCAGTCTTGCCGCCGAGGGTGACAGGGTGTTGCTCGTGATGCCACAGGACAAGGAGGCTCCGAAGGGACGCCTTATCCTGCCACAGGTGCAGACCATACGTGAACTGCTCGACAAGCGTTGCATCGTTTCCTGCTGCACTCCCGACAAGCTGGCGGATACTCTCGCCTCGTTCCGTGAGAGTCCCCAACTGATAATCACCGATTCGCAGGTCTTTCCGCAGGTGTACGGAAAGAAGCCGGCCGACAGTAGGCTGACATCCTTCTCCGTGCTCTTCGCCGCCTACAAGGGCGATGCCGGGGCGCTGAGACAGGGAGCGGAGAGCATAGCGCGGCTTACAGACCGTTCTCATGTGCTGATAGCCGAAGCCTGTGCCCATGTGCCGGTGGGCGAGGATATCGGCAGGGTGAAACTGCCGCACCTGTTGCGCAAGAGGGTGGGCGAGGGCCTTCAGGTCAGTTTCGTCAACGGACGTGATTTCCCCAAAGACCTCTCGCCATACGATCTCGTTATCCATTGCGGCGCCTGCATGTTCAATCGCCGTTATGTGTTAGACCGCATCCGTTCCTCACAGTCGCAAGGTGTGCCCATCACCAATTATGGTATGGCGATAGCCTATCTCACGGGCATCCTGCATAAGATTGATTTTGCAGGATAGTCTGTTGGAATATAGAAAAAACTGGATTTCATCAGAAACTGTCAGATTGTCTGGTTTTTCGTTCTAACGTATTGACAGTCTGATTGTTACCAATCAAATTATTGTTTGCGATTGTCTGGACAATTCGTCTCCTAAGGGTGGAATGTCATTCATCCACCAGTTCCACGAGGAATTCGTTGCCTCGCCATGTCCTCCTCGTTATCATTCCGGGCAGCGCCTTCAGCCGGCGGCTGAATGTCGTGAGATTGGTAGAGGCCATTGCCGCCGCACTAGCCTTCTGGCGCAGATGCTGGAATATCGCCACCGTGGTCATATACTCACCCCTGCCGTTCTTCTTGCCGATGCGGAAATACTCGTTGAAGAAATCCTCCGCCGCCATCGTGCGCTGAAACCTGTCGTTGCTCATCGTCAGCAGCTCCGTTTCCAGTTTGTCGAAATACCAGCGGCGCCCACTCTCTATCTCGCTCAGCGCCTGGGCATAGAGCTGGGTGTAGTCTATTGGCGTCGCCACGTCGATGGGCCGGTCGAAATCCACACAGATGAAGCGGCGGCTCCCCGACGGGTCGCTCAGCACATTCTGCATGTTGCTCGTGGCGATGAACGATGCCCGGCGCGGCAGTTCCTCGATGGCTGTTCCCCACGGGCGCTTCATCTTCACCGTCGGCAGCTGCACCACATTCTTCAGAAATCCCTCCTGCAGCTTCGGCGAAATCTGGTTGAACTCGTCCAGATTGATGAGCAGCAGTTCCGACATCGCCCTCAACACCTGCTTCTTCTCCGCCAGCTGCAGACTGTCGCAATATCCCCATTTCAGTTCCGGCGGCAGCAGTCTCCGGCAGAACGTGCTCTTGTTGAAACCCTGGTCGGAGATGAGCAGCGGTACGTTGCTGTTGCCATACAGCTCCCCCGTCTTGCCCGTCCACTGCGCAACCATTGCCAGAAACCACGTGTGGAATCTCTCCCTCCACTCCGGGTCCTCCGTCGGCACCGTGTCGGCGAGTCTCCCGATATGGTCGCTGCCGTCCCAGCGGCCCTCACATTTGGTGAGGAAGTCGCCGATGGGGTCGAAGCAGCCGATGAAGTCAGACCCCACATAGTTTCTCACGTCATTGAACCCCACGGCGATGCCTGCCAACTGCACCTCCAGCGTGATTCTCTTCAGCGCCCTCATGTCGAGCATCAGGAACGTGCCGTTGCCGTCCCTCTTCATATACTCCGTGCATTCTGTCACCGTGTTGTATCTCAACACATACCTCCGCCTGACATACTCCACCATCTTCGTCACATGGCTGCACCTCGTCGGAATCCTCTCCTCAGTTTCCTTCTCCGTGTTCGTCACTTGTGTTTCCTCACTCGCTTGAGTCCTGTTCATTTTCTCAAACCACTTCTCCGAGGTCTTGGCCGAAATTCTCAACCTTCCCCTTTTGTTTGTTCTGATGCTTTTTGTTTTCATGGTATTGTCTGTTTTTTAAATCCAAATCGGTCATTAGGGCTTGCTTGGATTC
>CAVBFA010000026.1:0-2345 GCA_963594595.1 Oscillibacter sp.
GGTAGGAACTTTTTTTTATATTACCTAATAAATGGAGTCATACAACTTTTCTTACACTCATAATTTTACATGATATATACTTTATTAACGTTCTATAACGCAAAACAAGAACAAAACCGAGACTTAAGGCACGTCATATAACAAGCTGAATAAGAAGAAATTAAAAAACATCTACGTTCTGCCTACGGATACACGTCACACATCCACTCCATAGCCGTCATCAAAGAAAAACAGGCAAGGCATGGACGAAACCAGTTGACTGAACGTCTCAAGAAAGAACTCAGACCATATTGCATTTTCAGCAACCGCCAATGATATGGCTTCAAAAAAGCGCACATGACACCCCTACAAACACTTCAGAAAGGATTTTTTGCTCCCTATATATATAATAAGGTGTAAAAATTTGGTTTATTTCCCACTAATGCGTATATTTGCAGAAACCAACTGCAAGCTGATGAGGAAAACACTTATATCAACACCCAAGAAATACGTGATACTGACATTTGTAATTGTCTGTATCCTGACAGCATGCAGCAAGAAAGAAGAGAAGGCTCACTGCATCATGCCTGCCGGCACCACTCTTGAAGAGGGCGACATAGTGCTGCGAAAAGGAACAGGACTTACAAGCCGTGCCGTGAGAATAGCCGACGGCGGGTCTGACTTCTCCCACTGCGGCATCATCGTTGACTCATGCGGCAGGAAGATGGTGGTACATGCCGTGCCCGACGAACCAGACTTCGAGGGCGACGTGGACAGGGTGAAGATGGAGCGGCCGGAGGATTTCTTCTCCTCCATAAGGGCATCGAAAGGTTGTGTGCTGAGATTCCAAGACAGGGAAACGGCTGAGAAGAGCGCCCGCCTTGCCTACGGGATATACAAACGTGGCACGCTCTTCGACGACGACTACAACGACAGAGACACCACAAAGATGTATTGCAGCCAGCTCGTGGCACATGTATATCAGAAATGCGGTACCGACATCACCAACGGCATACGCCACGATGCGATACTGCCGGGAGTGAAGTTCAGCCACGTCATCTACCCCTCCGACTTTCTCAGATGCCACAGACTGAAGAGAATCGTCACATTCCAGGACGGACGATGACAACACCATCAAAAGGAACGAACAACGACAACACTCTCAAAAAAGAACGAGTGACGACATTCATAAAAAGAACGAGTGACGACATTCTCAAAAAAGAACAAGTGCCAACAGCATAAAAGGAACGAACGGTGACAACACTATTAATTTAAATAACATTATTAACTAAACCCAACTACAATTATGAAAAAGCTAATGACAATTTTAGGTGTCCTTATCCTGACACTCGTGATGACATCATGCAACAGCAACACTCCTACCAAGGTTGCCGAGAAGTCAATTGCCTGCATCCAGAAGGGCGACTACGAGGGATATGTGGACCTCATCTATCAGAAGAAGGAAGAGGGCAAGGACAAGAAGGAGATTGAGAACGAGAAGCAGATGCTCGTAGCCATGATGAAGGACAAGGCAACGAAGAAATTTGAGAAGCAGGACGGCATCAAGTCTTACGAAGCTCTGAGCGAGGAGATTTCCGAGGACGGCAAGACTGCCATAGTAAAGATGAAGATGGTGATGGGCGACGGCTCTGAGACCACCGACGACATCAAGCTCCGCAAGGACGAGGACGGCAACTGGAAGTTGGACATCGGCAAATAACCGCCAGCCTTGCTGACAAACAAACAAAAAGACGGATGCGCATCGAGAATCATCTCTACCGCGCATCCGTCATTATTTTTTCCGTGATACCAGCCATCCGCCATCAACGGGGATTGCCGCATCCGTTATCAGTCTGTAGATTAAGCCTCGCCCTTGTTTACGTTGAATGGAGCGATGGTCTTGCCTTCCTGACCAGGAAGCTGTATCTTGCCGAACTCGTGCTCATACTTAGCCACATTCTCCTGAAGAGCCAAGAGCAGACGCTTGGCATGCTCTGGAGCGAGAATCACACGGCTGTTGATAACTGCCTTTGGAAGACCTGGCAATACACGGGCGAAATCTGCGATGAATTCTGAACGAGAGTGGGTGATGAGTGCGAAGTTTGCATATTCACCCTGAGCAACATTCTGAGGAAGTTCGAGCTGGAACTGTCCATCCTGCTTTTCTTTATTTTCCATAAATTTAAAATTTAAGTCTTTGATATTGTTTTAAAATAAGGCAATAATGGTTGGCCGCGATGTTTACGCCATCCGTCTTGTCTGTAATCACTGATGTGGTCTCACCGAGAATCGAACTCGGATCTAATCTTTAGGAGAGACTTGTTCTATCCATTGAACTATGAGACCCCTCAGCGTAAGATATATAT
>CAVBFA010000026.1:2405-18228 GCA_963594595.1 Oscillibacter sp.
TCGGATCTAATCTTTAGGAGAGACTTGTTCTATCCATTGAACTATGAGACCCCTATGCACCTCTGCGCACATCGGTTTTTTGTAACGATTGCAAAGGTAACATTTTTTTTTGTTTATCTCGCATTTTACGGATAAAAAATGGCATCAACCTTTCAACATCTCAGTGAGGGCGTTGGCGAGCTGGTCCGGACAACTTGTATTCTTGAAGCCGCAAGTCACGCCACGCAGCTTCTCCACCACCTTCTCCGCCGGCATTCCCTCCACGAGTTTTCCGATGCCTTTCAGGTTTCCGTTGCAGCCACCAGTAAACGACACGTTGTTGATGGTGTTGTCGTCATTGAGCTCGATGTGTATTGCCTGACTGCAGGTGCCCTGAGTCATATAATCATAAATCTTCATAATGTTTTCGTTTTTTATATTACATAATATTATTGTCTGAACCAGCAAGACCGTTCCAGTCCTACATGCAGCGACAATCCTAACCGATGCGGTGGTAGGTGTCGACTACATTCTGTCCATATACCTCTCTGCCTGCGAAGCGGAGCTTCCCGTCGGTCAGCGTCGGAGCCGCCGTACCGCCGTCCACCACCACCGGTGCCGTCTCCACCCTTATCTCGTCAAACAGTCCGGCACGCAGGAAGCCCTTCAGCGTCTCCGCTCCACCTTCCACCATCAGCGACTGCACTCCTTCCTCATGCAGCCAAGCGGCTATCTGTCCGGGCACGGCATCGTCGCTGTCGAAGCAGAGACCGTCGAAACACGGATGCTCTCGGTCTATCACTATGCGCTTAGGGTCATTGCCCGCCCACAGGCGCACATTGAGCTTCGGTTTGTCTCTCTCCGCCGTCACTCTTCCGACGAGTATCGCATCGTATTCGCTCCGCAGTTTATGCACGAGCATCTGGGTGTATGGAGTAGACATGCGCAGCGGTTTATGACAGTCGTCGAGGAAGCCGTTTGCCGTCTGACACCATTTCAGCAGAATATACGGACGTTTTAGTCTATGGAATGCGAAGAAGCGCTTGTTCAGTTCTTTGCATTCCTCCTCAAGCACTCCCACTGTGACTTCGATGCCAGCCTCACGCAGTTTTCTGATTCCGTTGCCATGCACTTTGGCAAAGGGGTCCACACAGCCCACTACAGCCCTCTTCACCCCCTTCCTGATGATAAGGTCGGCACATGGCGGTGTCTTGCCGTAGTGAGAACAGGGTTCGAGGCTGACGTATATCGTAGCCTCTTTCAGCAGGTGTTCGTCTGCCGCCTTCACCGAAGCGAAGGCATTCACCTCGGCATGGCCTTCTCCGCAGCGCACGTGGTATCCCTCGCCGATAATCCTGCCGCCGCTCACTATCACGGCACCCACCATAGGGTTGGGTTTGGCGTTCTGCATCCCGTTCTTAGCCAGTTGCAGACAGCGCATCATATATCTTTCGTCTGTGGTCATAATCCTGAGAGTTTATCCCCAAACGGCAAGATGACCGATTGGGAGGGGTAATCAAAAGACGGGCGTTTGTTCCTTTCCGCCAAACACCCGTCCTTATTAGTCATTCAATAGAGGTCTAATCAATAAAACATAGCAGAGAGTCCCGCTTTTCCGTAGCGATCGTCATCATCGTTATAGATGTTGTCGAGTTCAAACTCTTCCTCATTGTAGCACTTAGGTGTACGCTTCATAGTTATTCCTCCTATTGCCGCCTGTCTCATCCGGCGGCGGTTAATTCCACATCGGCGCTGAGACATCACCGTTATATCGGTTGATGAGGGAGGAACCCGTCCTGCCCCATTATAAGGAAAGGCACAAGGCTGTCCTCTGCATTCATTCTTATCCCACCTGACTGCCCGGCTTCACCTCGCGGTCAATGCGTGTCACGCTAAGGCTGCCGTCGAAGTTCTCTGCGCTGAGAATCATTCCCTGACTCTCGATACCCATCAGTTTGCGTGGAGCGAAGTTTGCTATGAAGCAAACCTGCTTGCCTACGAGTTCTTCAGGGTTATAGAACTTGGCTATTCCGCTGACGATGGTGCGGTCGATGCCCGAACCGTCGTCGATGGTGAACTTGAGCAGCTTGTTTGCCTTCTTCACCTTCTCACAGGTCTTTATCGTTCCCACACGGATGTCGAGCTTTTCGAAATCCTCGAAGCTCACCGTAGGTTTGATTTCCTTTGCCTTGTATTCAGCAGCCTCGTTCTGCTTCTTTATCTCAGCCAGCTTGTCGAGCTGATGCTGTATCGTCTCGTCCTCTATCTTCTCGAAGAGCAGTTCCGGTTCGTTGAGCTGATGACCAGCCTTCAGCAGGTCTGTGGCACCGAGCTGGTTCCAGTCGCAGCCATCGATGTTTATCATCTTGCGGAGCTTGGCGCTGCTGAACGGCAAGAACGGTTCGAACGCAATGGCGAGGTTTGCCACGAGCTGCAGCGAGATATACAGGATTGTCTCCACACGCTTCGGGTCGGTCTTCCACACCTTCCAAGGTTCGCAGTCGGCGATATACTTGTTTCCGATACGTGCCAGGTTCATTGCCTCCTTCTGTGCATCACGGAACTTGAACACGTTGAGCAGGTCTTCCACCTTCTTCTTCACGTCCTTGAATTCCTCAAACGTCTGCTTGTCGTAGTCGGTCAGTTCTCCACACTCCGGCACCACTCCGTTCCAGTATTTCTTGGTGAGCTGCAGCGCACGGTTCACGAAGTTTCCATAGATTCCCACGAGCTCGCTGTTGTTGCGCTCCTGGAAGTCCTTCCATGTGAAGTTGTTGTCCTTTGTCTCCGGAGCGTTCGCCGTGAGCACATATCTCAGCACGTCCTGCTTTCCCGGGAAGTCCACGAGATATTCATGCAGCCAGATAGCCCAGTTGCGGGATGTGGAAATCTTGTCGTTCTCCAGATTCAGGAACTCGTTAGCCGGCACGTTGTCCGGCAGGATATAATCACCGTGAGCCTTGAGCATCGTCGGGAACACGATGCAGTGGAACACGATATTGTCTTTACCGATGAAGTGTACGAGTCTCGATGTAGGGTCCTGCCACCATTTCTGCCATGTTCCCCAAGTCTCGGGATTGGCGTCGCAGAGCTCCTTCGTGTTAGAGATATATCCGATAGGGGCGTCAAACCACACATAGAGCACCTTGCCGTCGGCTCCCTCCACCGGCACCGGGATTCCCCAGTCCAGGTCGCGGGTCATGGCACGTGGCTGCAGATCCATGTCGAGCCACGACTTGCACTGTCCGTACACGTTCGGTCTCCATTCCTTGTGTCCCTCCAGTATCCACTGCTTCAGCCAGTCCTGCCATTTGCCGAGCGGCAGATACCAGTTCTTGGTAGGCTTCTTCACCAGGCCGTGGCCCGGGTTGTTCTTGTTGGTAGGGTTGATAAGCTCGTCTGGCGAGAGGGTGGCTCCACATTTCTCACACTGGTCGCCATAGGCTCCCTCTGCTCCGCATCTTGGACAGGTGCCCACGATGTTGCGGTCGGTGAGGAACTCTCCTGTCACCTCGTCGCAGAACTGGTTTTCGGTCTTCTCCTCCAGCTCTCCCTTGTCGTAGAGCGTGCGGAAGAAGTCTGAAGCGAACTTATGATGTATAGCCGATGTCGTGCGGCTGTAGATGTCGAACGAGATGCCGAAGTCTTCAAACGACTTCTTGATGAGCGAGTGGTAGCGGTCTACCACCTCCTGAGTAGTGATGCCTTCCTTGCGTGCACGGATGGTAACGGGCACTCCATGCTCGTCGCTACCGCCGATGAACATCACTTCCTGTTTCTTCAGTCTCAGATAGCGCACATAGATGTCTGCCGGCACATACACTCCGGCGAGGTGGCCGATATGCACTCCGCCATTGGCGTATGGCAGGGCGGCGGTCACGGTGGTGCGCTTAAAATTCTTTTCTTCCATATATATAATAATGTATTATCTTATATTTATATAATGTGTATCACAAGTTTTCAACTGCAAAGTTAGTGTTTTTTTCGAATTTCACGTTAAATATCGGCGATTAAGTTTGTAGGTCAATGCGTTAAACGATAATTTTGCAATTCTAACACTTACGAAATGAGATACAATGACTTGTGGCGAGAACTCGCCGCCATATATGGCGAGAACGAGGCTAAGGCAGTATGCCGCACCGTTCTCGACGACCTTTTCGGCATGTCGCTCACTGATATCGTGTGTGGCGGTGTGGAAGGTCTGTCTTCTGCCGACACACAGGTGCTCGCCTGCGCCATGACAAGGCTGAAGGAGGGAGAACCCGTGCAGTATGTCACCGGCAAGGCACCGTTTGCCGGCCGCATCTTCGGTGTGGCGCCGGGTGTGCTCATCCCACGCCCCGAAACGGAGCAGCTCTGCGACATCGTTGCCGACCTCACTGCCGCCCTGCCCCACCCCGCCATCCTCGACATCGGCACGGGCAGCGGTTGCATAGCCTGCACATTGGCATTGGGCGATGAAGGACGGGAGGTGTCGGCATGGGACATCTCCGACAAGGCTCTCGGCATAGCCCGGGGCAATGCGGAAAGGTTCGGAGCGAGGGTGAACTTCGTGAAACAGGATGCTCTGAACGCTCCCCACGACACCGACAGGTGGGACGCCATAGTGAGCAACCCTCCGTATATCTGCGACAGGGAGAGGAGCGGCATGCACTCCAACGTGTTGGACCACGAGCCTCATCTGGCGCTCTTCGTCCCCGACGACGATCCGCTGCTCTTCTATCGTGCCATCGCCGGCTACGGATGTCATGCGCTGCGCCCTGGCGGATGGCTTTGCTTCGAGATCAACGCTCTCTATGCCAATGAGACGGAGGCGATGCTCGGCGATATGGGATATCGGGACATCAAGACGATAAAGGACATCTACGGCAAGGACAGGAACACTATATGCAGAAAAGGATGAAGGGAAAGAATGAGATTACGGAAAAGGAGGCTCTCAACAAACTCGCCGCACTGTGCTCACGTGCGGAGCACTGTTCGTTTGAGATGCGGCGCAAGATGACGTTATGGGGACTGGCTGAGGATGCCCAGGACCGTGTGGTGGATGCTCTGACGGAGGGCAGGTATATCGACGACGAGCGGTATGCCCGTGCTTTCGCCAACGACAAGGTGAGATACGACAAATGGGGGCGCCACAAGGTGGACCAGGCTCTCTATATGAAGCATATCAGCGAGGATATCCGCCGACGGGTTATCGACGAGATTGAGGAAACGAGTTTCACCGACTCGCTGCGACCTCTGCTGAAGGCGAAGATGAAGAGCGTGAAGGCGAAGAGCGACTACGAACTGAGTTGCAAGCTTATCCGCTATGCCCTCGGCAGGGGGTACGACATGGAGGAAATACGCAACTGCCTGGGAGAATTATACAGGGAGGAAGAAGAGGCCGAGGAGGATTTTTAGTGAAAACATAAAAAAACTCAGCCGGTTTCTCACGAATACGGCTGAGCTCGATGTGAGCAATTGCTCAACATACCAACATTATTCAATCAACATTTATTCATCTAATTATAAGAAACATTTATTCATTTCACCAAGGTCTGCCGCCGCTGTTGCCTTGTAAAGTTGCCGTAACCGTCGACGACGCCGTTCCTGATGTCAGGGTGTAGCTGCTGCCCGACGTGAGTCCTGCACAGGACACGAGCACACTGCTGCCACCGCCATCAGAATCATACCTATTATTTTCTTCATCTTACTGTCATCTTAAATGTCTTGTCACCTTCTTTTACCACATACATCCCGCCGGGCAACGTCTTCACGGCGTCGTATCTGCCCATACAGGCTCCCGACAGAGTATACACCAGCTTCTCGGCGTCTCCACAGGAAGTGGTTTCCGTGATGGAGGACGTGGAAGAGGAGAAGAACATTCTGCTCAAGTCGGCTACGGCGATCTCCTGTGTTGCGGCAGCACCGTTGTCGAGCAGCAGCTTACCGCCGGAGAAGGTCATCGACAGATTGTCGACCGAGACCGAAACCACACTGCCGTCAGTTTTCTCAAACGACAGGTTGGTGTAATCCTCCGCATGGCATAACACCGTGCAGAAGAGTAATCCGAAAACAATTTTCAACCTTTTCATCTTTCTGTCCTTTTTGGGGTTCAAAATCGCGCCCTTGCGATTATATATATTTTATCAGTAGCTTTGTTCTGTTTGCAAATTAAGGAAAAATATTTCATATTGACAAATATTTTGCCGCTTTTATTACGTTTTTAAATAAAATGAGGCATGGCAGCAAGAATTAGTATCTATGAGTGGCTCCGCTTTTAGATTCGTTAACGATAATCAAGCACAAAGTATATACACATAAGAATGTTTTTCCCGAGGAAAAGTATCATAGTATCATTTTACGGTCTCGCACGATGGCTAAAACCCTGTAAGCCAACGAGTAACGCCAATGACACTTTTCCGAACTCTTTACAGAAAAGTATCATTGATGTATCATCGAAATATCATACCGCTTTATGTGGTTTTAACCCACATCGGTCATTAGGGCAACCCTGACCCTTACCCAAAGAAGAGGCAGGTTACTCTGCATATTGCTATCAGCCCCCACCTAGCCTCCCCCGTAGGATAACCCATTCTAACCTTCCCAAAGGGAAGGAACTAGTTACTCTGTCTATTAACTATAGCCCCCACCTAGCCTCCCCCGAAGGGGAGGGACAGATTCCATTGGCTGCATGATTATCGTTTGTAGTTATCAGATTATCAAAGGGTTATCAATAGTATTAGTAACTGTCCCTCCCCTTCGGGGGAGGCTAGGTGGGGGCTGATGGCAGTATTCTAAGTAACTTGTTCCTTCCCTTTGGGAAGGCTAGGATGGGTTTGAGGTTAGGTGGGGGCTGATGACAATATTCTGAGTAACTTGTTCCTTCCCTTTGGGAAGGTCAGGATGGGTTGTCTTTAGGAAGGTCAAGAAAGGTTGTCTTTGGGGGAAGGTCAGGAAAGGTTGCCCTATGGAGCCTTGCGGTTTATCCTGGTTTATCGCTCGATATGTTTGCGAGGTGGTGACGTCAGTCAGCACCGTCTGTCGGTGACCGGGTTCCGTGTCGAGAGCTTGCTCTCGTAAGCGGAAGACGGGCAGCGGCAGACAAGCCGTAGGCTCGCAAACATATCGGGTGTTTATCTTGGTTTTTTGTCTGAAATCAGAGGATTGTCAGAGAGTACTAAATCAGCCCAACCGGGGCAAGCACCTTGCCCATGTTGGGCACGCTGCTTGCCCCACATGGGCACGCTGCTTGCCCAATATGGGCAGATATAGATGTCAGAAGTTGCCCAGTAAGTTCATGTCGTAATATCCGGATTCTTGTTTTCTGGATTCTGACAACTCATGCAATTCCTGTCGTCCGAATTCCTCGCATCTGACAATTACTTTCATCCGGCAATTACTTTCATCTGACAATTCATCACATCTGACAATTCCTTTCATCAGCAAACCATCCAGACAATAGGCTGACAATTGCCTGGCAGCCAACTGTCTGAATGTCAGAATATTACAACAAAAAACCAGACAATCTGACAGTTTGTGAGCAATTCTTGCTTTTACTAAAAATCTGCGATATGGGCAACTTATACTCATATCGATTAAATTAATTCCGCCAACGGGTAAAGACAATGAGAGTTACCATCTACACAGACGTCCCCCATGAGGGACTATTGTCCTCCGAGACGGCTGAAGAACTTTATTATCTCGTCCCACGTCTTGAACGTGTCGGAGCCGAGGGCTATCGTAGTGCCCATGAATCCGGAGCGCTCACATTCCGCCACGGGAGCGATGAGATAGTCGCCATAGAGCAGATTCTCCTGATTGGTGAAGGTGAGGCGCTGCCATGCCGGCACATTCACCGTGTCGTTGACCCAGCGGCGCACCTCGGCGACATACTCCTCGTCGTAGCTTGGCGACGGGGCAACGACATACATCGCATAGTGGTTGAGCAGCGTCTGGAAACCCTTCATGGCACTTCCCCTCTGGTTGCCCCTGGCATCGCGCAGCGCATCGATGCTCACGTAAACTATAGGACGCTCACGCCCCTCCTGACGGTCGTCGATCCAGCGCACCACGGGAATGACGGCATGGATGAGCGACTTGTCTATGAGACGGTGCTCGCCGTGGAAACTTATCGCCTGACGGTAGTGGGCGGCGAACACGCCATAGGTCTCTGCAGCCACAGTGGTGTCGGCATCACCGAAGAGTCCGTAGACCCTCTCCTGCTCCTCGTCGGTGACTGCAGCGAAGCACTGCCGTGTCACCTCCTTGTATTCCTCCACCATGCTCTTCGTGACGATGAATTCCTGCACTCCGTCCTGCCTCGGGTTCTGGAAGGTCTGCTTGCCTAACATCCCGTGTTTCGTCATCGTCTCCCCCATCAGGAATGCCGGGTTCACCAGTATGCGGTCGTAGCCATACAGCATCTCGGTATACATTCCTCCCATCGACGTGCCGATGATGAGGTCGGGCTTCTGTTCCTCGCATTTCTGCCTCAAGAGGTCCATCGCCTCCTGCGGAGACACCGGCAGGTCATACGCCACTACGTCTGCCGACGGCAGCATCTCGCGGATGCGCGCCACCGTGCCCGACTGTGCCGACGACATGAATCCGTGGACATACATTATCTTCTTGCCCTTCATTATCGAGGGATACTGCAATACGTATTTGTTTTCCTTTTCCATCTTTTTCCCTGGTTTTATATTCGGGTTCCGCATACTTACGGCATACACGCCGATGAGCTGCAGGACCGGTTTATCCTATATATGCGACGTGGACTACCGCCCACTGCTTTTCATCAGGCAAAGGTAGCATAAACCGTGCTCAAAACAAAACGAAAGACGAATTAATGCACAACGGGAAAATGAAATATTCTGAATCGGGGACCAACCCGTTGGGGGATTATCACCAGATGCCATCATATCCGCAGCAGGCATGAGACAACCACAAAAAACTGCAATCGGGTTGTTGGTATCAAGATAATTCATTACCTTTGTTCTTACACTCCGTCAGGCAATGCCCCATTCCTGACAACTACAAGACAACAAGATGGAGAACGACAATACAATACAAAGCCCGATAATGAGTCTGCTGCGCCAGAAAGCGCTGCTGCAGACCGAATACGACGAGGAGAAAGAGAACTTCAAACGGCAGATGCAGGCAATGGGACTCCCACGGCGCATCCGCAGAGGCGACGCATGGCATCCCGTGAGGATCGGCAGAAGCTACTACAACTCGCTCAACCAGCTGGCTATCGAGGTGTATCGCACTGCCGACGACGACATAGAACACAATTTCGAATTCGGAAGACCCGTGTGCTTCTTCCATACCGACGAGGCGACGGGCAACGAGGCGACAGCAGACAAACTGCCCACAGGCAAGACACAGGCTAAAAGCACGGCAAAGGCTTTCGACCTGATTGCCACAGGAACCGTGAGCTATGCCGACACCGACCGCATGGTGGTGGTGATTCCCGACAAGACGGGACTCGCCGTGACGCTGCAGAACACGGAGAATGTGGGCGTGCAGCTATTCTTCGACGAGACCAGCTACAAGCTGATGTTCGAAGCCCTCGACCGCGTGATACGAGCCAAAGGCAACCGGCTGGCATACCTGCGCGACCTGTTCTATTCAAAGCAGAAAGCACAGACCTTCTCGTTCGACGCGATAAAGTTCCCGTGGCTCAACACGGCACAGGAACTTGCCGTGAACAATGTGTTGAGGGCGAAGGACGTGGCGGTGGTACACGGTCCGCCGGGAACAGGAAAGACCACCACGCTCGTAGAGGCGATATACGAAACGCTGAAGAGAGAGAGCCAGGTGCTGGTGTGCGCACAGAGCAATATGGCAGTAGACTGGATATCCGAAAAACTCGTAGACCGCGGAGTGGCGGTGCTGCGCATCGGAAACCCCACACGAGTGAACGACAAGATGCTCTCCTTTACATACGAGCGGCGCTTCGAGTCGCATCCCGACTATCCCGAACTATGGAGCATCCGCAAGGCGATACGCCAGCTGCGGCAGAACCGCAAACGGGGGTCTGCCGACAACTGGCACCAGAAGGTGGAACGCCTGAAGAGCCGTGCCACAGAGATAGAATGCCGCATCAACGCACAGCTCTTCGGCGAGGCTCGTGTGATAGCCTCAACTCTCGTAGGCAGCGCCAACCACGTGTTGTCAGGACAGAAATACACCACGCTATTCATCGACGAGGCTGCGCAGGCACTTGAGGCCGCATGCTGGATTGCCATGAAGAGAGCGTCGAGAGTGGTGCTCGCCGGCGACCATTGTCAGCTGCCGCCAACGGTGAAGAGCTTCGAGGCGATGCGTGGCGGACTCGCCAAGACGCTGATGGAGCGCATCGTGGAAAAGAAGCCAGAGGTGGTGACGCTGCTGAAGATGCAATACCGCATGAACGAAAGGATAATGCGCTTTTCGAGCGACTGGTTTTACGGCGGAATGGTGGAACCGGCTCCTGAGGTGAAACACAGGGGAATACTGGACTACGACGAGCCGATGGCATGGATTGACACCTCCGGCACAGAGGCTTACGAGCAGTTTGTGGGTGAGAGCTTCGGAAGGATAAACAAGCGCGAGGCGCGTCTCACACTCGACACCCTGCAGACATATTTCGAGAAGATCGGCAAGGAGCGCATACTCGAAGAGAGTATCGACGTGGGTATCATCTCGCCATACAGGGCGCAGGTGCAGTATCTCAGACAGCTGATAAAGCAGAGCGACTTCTTCCGTCCCTACCGCAAGCTCATCGCAGTGAACACGGTGGACGGATTTCAGGGACAGGAGCGCGACATCGTGTTCATATCCCTCGTGCGCTCCAACCAGGAGGGACAGATAGGTTTCCTCTCAGACCTGCGGCGCATGAACGTGGCGATAACGCGTGCCAGAATGAAACTCGTAATCATGGGCAATGCCCAGACTCTCGGTCACACGGCGTTCTACAAGAAGCTCTATACTTATGTCACGGGCGAAGAGGATGCCGGAGAAAAGGATGCCAGCGAAAAGGATGCCGACGGAGCATTCAGGGGTGATGCCGACGGAGCATAAATCAAGAATGTCTGAGGATGATGCCGACGGAGTATGAATCATGAAAAATGGAGCGGGATGACGAACATCCTGCTCCATTTCATATTTGTATTCGTGTTGTGTATATCCTTACTCTGTCTTTTTCCCTTTTTATTCAGTTCTAACCTTATGACCTATAAAAAATTCATTCATTTTCCTATTCCTATATTCTTCGTTCCTTTTTATCGAATCGCATTTGCGTTGTCTCTTTTGTTGTATCTTATCTGATTTTGATGTCTGTGCTGTCATTATCCTTGTTTGTCAAGGGGGGGCAGACAGTGTTCCGCTCCCGGAACATAGCGAATGATATTTGTGTCATGTTGTATTAACCGATGCAAAAATAATACTTTTTGAAGAAACAAACGAATAAAACTAATAAAATGTTTGCTTTTATAACGAAAACGATTGCAAAAAGATAACCATCCGAATTATCTCACCTTATTATATAATCCCAAATCGGCCATCAGGCTGTCTGACGACTGATTGGGAATAACCGAGTTGACGGGCAGACGAGAGAACATGAAAATATTTTTTCAGAATCCCATTGCGCATTACGGAATAATTGCTATCTTTGCATTATCACACGTATACATAGTGGAACAACGAAACTCTTATCAGTGGCAGCGGTCCCTGATTTATATTAATATCAATATCGTTTCCCCTGCCGGCAGTGGTCGGAACACGACGGGAGAAGCATTTTTAATCCACTAAAAATAATTATTATCATGAAAAACAACGAAGCAAAGAATTTCAAGGTTCGCGTCTACGGACGCACAGAATTGGCGCTGATGTATTGTCCCAACCTGCAACCAGAGTCGGCATTCCGCAAACTATGCAGGTGGATAAGTCTGGAACCGGAACTGTCAAGACGTCTGCTGAAAAACGGCAAGATGCCGCCCGTACGGTCGTTCACACCAGCGGAGGTGAAACTCATCGTGGAGCGTCTCGGCGAACCATGACAGGCGCACCGACAGACATTGACGCCCACTCCGCTTTTCTGCATTATTTTCCATCGGCATGATTATTTTCCACCCGCCACGTCGCTGATGTTGGCGGATAATCAGTAACTTTGCCGTATGAATGAGATTTTCCACCCTTTGCACACCGATACAGAGCGCCCCGAGCACTTCACCTATCCCTTCAACTACACGCCACACCCGCTATGCCTGCTGGCTGCCGGCGAACTGCAACGCTACATTGGCAGCAACGGGCAGTGGAAGGACGAAGTGGAGAAGGGAAAGATGTTCGGTGTGCTTGTGGTGACGGATGCCACAGGAGAACTCGGATTCCTTGCCGCCTACTCCGGACTGCTGGCGGGCAGGAACGACCTGCCATATTTCGTGCCGTCGGTATATGACAGTCAGCAGCCCGACGGATATTTCAAGACCCACGAGCGCGAGATTTCATCCATCAACCATGAGATAGCACGCATCAAGGAATCTGCGGAATATGCCGCCCTGAAAGCCAGGACCGCCAAACTGCAGACTGCCGCCGACAACGAGATACTGGCTTTCCGGCAGTATATGGCAGAGGCCAAGGAGAGGCGCACTGCCCTAAGAGCCTCCGGTCAGCCTCTATCCGCCCAGCAGCAGGAGCAGATGGTCAGAGAGAGCCAATATCAGAAAGCGGAACTGCGCCGCATCAAGAAGAGATGGGACGAGACTCTCGCCGAACCACGCCGCCAGACGGCAGAACTCGACAACCGCATCGCCACGCTGCGACAGGAGCGCAAGGTGAAGTCTGACCGTCTGCAGCAATGGCTCTTCGACCAATATTCCATGCTCAACGCCCGTGGCGAACGCCGCGACCTGACATCCATCTTCGCCGCCACGCCACAGAGGGTGCCGCCATCGGGAGCCGGCGACTGCTGCGCTCCAAAGCTTCTGCAGTATGCCTATCTCCATGGTCTGCACCCCGTATGCATGGCGGAATTCTGGTGGGGAAAGTCGCCTAAGACCGAGATTCGCCACCACCTGCACTACTACCCTGCCTGCCGCAGCAAATGCAAACCTATCCTCACACACATGCTGCAGGGCCTCAACGTGGATGCCGACCCGCACGACGCTGCCGCCGGGAGCTGCGAAGACCTGCATATAGTTTATGAAGACGAGAGTCTGATAGTGGTTGACAAGCCTGCCGGCATTCTCTCCGTGCCGGGCAACGTGGCACGTGAGTCTGTAGTTGACATCCTGAGGCGGGAGCGTGATGGCAGCCAGTTTCTGATGCCTGCCCACAGACTCGACATGGCGACCAGCGGACTCCTCGTAGTGGCGAAGTCTGACGCCGTGTTGCGCAGTCTGCACGAGCAGTTCGCATCGCGCACGGTGAAGAAACGCTACAGGGCAATACTCGACGGCATTCCCCAGGCTCCACGCCAAGGCGTAATCCGTCTGCCGCTTGCCGCCGACCCGACAGACCGTCCGCGACAGATGGTGGACCACGAACACGGCAAGCCTGCCGAGACCCGCTATGAGATAATCTCCACCGCCGACGGCAAGACGGAGATCCTGCTGTATCCTCTCACCGGAAGGACACATCAGCTGCGAGTGCACTGCGCCCATGCCGACGGACTCGCCACGCCGATTCTCGGCGACACCCTATACGGCCACCCAACAGGCGGCAGGATGTTCCTGCATGCCGAATACGTGGCATTCCATCATCCGCTGACGGGCAAGAGAATGGAATTGGAATCCCGTGCCGGACTCCACCTCTGACTAATGCCGGACAAGAGACATTTTCCTGAGCCAAGGACTTGTCAGAACACAGACGGACTACAAAGGGCAGATTGGGGTTAAATCAATATAATTAATGCCAAGATAGAAAAATTCAATCAAGAAAAAGCGTACAGCATATTGAAATAATTCCTATCTTTGCCAATGAAGAAAAGCACAGAGTTATAATAGCGATTATCAAAGGATGCGCTTTCAGAAAAGAAAATAAGTAACATATAAAAACAAAGACATTATGAAGAAGAAATTTATTTGCACCGTTTGCGGTTACGTTTATGAGGGTGACGCTGCTCCAGAGCAGTGCCCGGTATGCAAGGCTCCAGCATCTAAGTTCAAAGAGCTGGTAGAGGGTGAAGAAGATACTTTCGCTACAGTACACGAATTGCGCGCTGCCCGCAAGGAGGGCGCCAACGAGGAAATGATAAAGGACCTCGAGACTCACTTCAACGGTGAGTGCGGCGAAGTTGGTATGTATCTCGCAATGAGCCGCCAGGCCGACCGCGAGGGCTATCCAGAGATTGCCGAGGCTTTCAAGCGCTACGCTTTCGAGGAGGCAGAGCACGCTTCCAAGTTCGCTGAGCTCCTTGGCGACGTGCTGAAAGACACCAAGAGCAACCTCGAGGCTCGCATCGCCGCTGAGCGCGGAGCATGTGAGGACAAGTTCCGCATCGCCCGCAACGCCAAGGCTGCCGGCATGGACGCTACTCACGACACCGTTCACGAAATGGCTAAGGACGAGGCCCGCCACTGCGCCGGCTTCATGGGTCTCTACAAGAGATATTTCAAATAACCACTGCTGACACAGCCTGGAAAGTCCATACCCGGACGACCGATTTGGGATAAAGAGGACTGCGTGATTGGAAAATCATTTCCGCCACGCAGTCCTCGTTGTTTATCCCAAATCTTTCGTCTGGGATTGCCTGGAGCCTGATGTCCGGTCTGGCATGAGGCTACAAGCCGTAATGAAAAAATAACATATTTGCTTTATGCTCGTTTGGCGTAAGCTGTATGTCGCAGGTCCGGCAGACACCGTTATTCGTCTACCTCCTGGAAGTGCATTCCGTTGCCGTATTTGCTGTTCAGCTCCTTCTCCAGGGCATCCTTGTCGAACACGCTCTGTATCGGTCCGCTCTGTGTCAGGTCCACTCCCTCAAACATGAATCCGTTGCCGTCAGCCCATTCGATGTTTGCCTTTGTCGGAGTCTTCTTTATCTTCGGGAACACGAGGGTGATGAATCTCTTGCCTTCGATTTCCATTTCCTGTCCAGCCTTCAGTCCGTTGATAAACTTCAGCTTGTATTCCTTGCCGTTGGAGTCTGTCATGACGATGTTCTTTGTGTCTTCAAAATTCACCTTCGCCACATTGTATACCAGCTTCACCATCGTTATCGTGCTGCCGTAGGTTATCGAGGCTATCTTGCAGTATTGGGTGTTGCAGTTGTCCACATAGGGATAGGTGATGTTTGGCATCGTGTTCTTGCTGTTCACTCCGGCGTGTGCTGTGATTGCCATAAGCAGCATCGCCACCATCATCGTGAAGATCTTTACCTGTTTCATGCTTGTATCATTTATTTGTTCGTATCATCATTTCTGGTTATTCCCCTCACTGGAGCCTCAACAATAGACTTCGAGCGTGCCGGAGAGTAGTTGTAACCGTAATAGTCATCCCAGTAATAACCGTCCCAATCGTAGTCGCCCCAGTCTGGCTCTGATGTCTTTCTTAGCTCAAAGTATACGGGGTCGTTCTGTCCGTCGTCTATCCATCCCGTGAAGCGATAGCTGCCCATGCTGTAGTTGTAGATATAATATGTGCGGCCCTCATTCTGAGAGTATATCTGTATCTCCTGGTTGCCCGTCACTCTCCACTGTATGCGGCTTGAATAGTAGTCCCATGGTGCATTGCTGTAGTAGTCAATCCAGTAGCCCGTTCCGCTGGCATACTGATATGGATTCTTGTCGAACGCCAACACCGAATAGCTCGACTGATACACTCTGCCGTTGTATTGGCTCTGCATATACATGTTTCCCTCCCATGTGCCCCAGAGGTTATACGC
>CAVBFA010000026.1:18238-25689 GCA_963594595.1 Oscillibacter sp.
GTTATACGCCACGTCTTCGTTCGCGTCGGTACAGCCCGTTGTCAACGTGGCTGTCAGTGCCATCATTATAATGGTGATTATGGAATAAAACTTTTTCATGATGCAATGTCTTTATGTCGTTAATATCTCTGGCGCCGAAGCCCCGCTGTTAATTATCACGTTGCAAATTTACTATTTATGGCAGAACAGTGCAAGGATAAAAACCATAATATTTGTTAGGGAATCCCCTAAAGCGGAGTAGGCTTTCCCTTGGATACCTTGTCAGACCGAGGTTTTTCTTTTCATCCACCTGTACCTGTTGCCACATATTTTGTCCGCGACATCACGAAAACATTGCTACTTTCTTGTTTTTGAGCAAATTTTCATAACTTTGCCGATTTAATAAGGATAAAACAAGATATGAACGGATTATACACTGTGTTGCTCCTCTTGGCGAGCAATATTTTCATGACACTGGCATGGTATGGCCATCTGAAACTGCAGCAGACGGGAACGTCGAGCAACTGGCCCCTGATTGGCGTTATCGCATTCTCGTGGCTCATCGCCTTCTTTGAATATTGCTGCCAGGTGCCGGCAAACAGGATCGGGTTCGTGGAGAACGGCGGACCTTTCACCCTCGTGCAGCTCAAGGTGATACAGGAGTGTGTGAGCCTCTTGGTGTTCACCGTGATGATAAACATGATGTTCGGCAACCAGGGCTTACACTGGAACCACTACCTCGCCTTCTTCTTCCTCGTGGCGGCGGTGTATCTGGTGTTCCTAAAATAAGGGAGACCGATGCCCGGCGACGGCTGGCGGCACAGGAAATCATCAACAACGACATAGACAAGAGAAAATAACATGAAACCTACCGAAGAACAGAAGCTCGAAGCCAAGCTCATGCGCCGCTACCGCAAGGCGCTGAAGGAGTTTGAACTCATAGAAGACGGCGACCGCGTGCTCATCGGACTCTCCGGCGGCAAGGACTCGCTGTTTCTGGTTGAGATGCTCGGCAGACAGCAGGCGATAAACCGTCCGAAGATTGAGGTGCACGCCATACATATCAGGATGCAGAACATCAGATATGAGAGCGACACAAGATATCTGGAAGATTTCTGCCAGCGTTTCGGCGTGAAGCTCCACCTCGTGTCCACAAGCTTCGACATGACCACCGACAACCGCAAGTCGCCATGCTTCCTGTGCTCTTGGAACAGGCGCAAGCAGCTGTTCCTGAAAGCTCAGGAACTGGGATGCAACAAGATTGCGCTGGGCCACCATCAGGACGACATACTGCATACGGCACTGATGAACCAGATGTTTCAGGGGCATTTCTCCACTATGCCGGCACGCCTCACGATGCGCAAGATGCCCATCACCATCATCCGTCCGTTATGCATGGAAGAAGAGGCTGACATCCGCCGCTATGCGGAGACGAACGGATATGAGAAACAGAAGAAGCTGTGTCCATATGAGACCGACTCCCACCGCTCCACCGTGGCACACCTGTTCGAGGAGATGGAGCGCATAGCGCCAGAGGCCCGTTTCTCGATGTGGAACGCCCTGAAGGCTGAGGGAAAGCTCGTGGAATGACAAGAGCGAAGATGCTTGCCATTCCCGTCTGTTGTCCATCGGTTTCCAACCTGCAGAACAACTATATAAAAGAATAACATCATATACAGAAAATGCCATGTACAAAGACATCAAGAATAGAACAAACGCGAATATAGCCATGATGCTCATCATCGCCCTGACAGCGGTGGTGATGACAGCATGCAACGAAACGGAGAAAAAGGCGACGCTGAATCCGACGGAATTCCGCACAGAGGTAAAGCTGGGCATGACACCCGTAAAAGACCAGGGACACAGTGCGCTATGCTGGGCATACGCCATGCTTGCCACGATAGAGACGGAACATATCCAGAGGGGCGACTCGGTGAACCTCTCTGTGGCTTATGTGGCACGAAGCTTCATGAAGGAACAGGCGGACAGGTGTTATCTGAGCCATGGCAGCAGCGGAATAACGCAACGCGGAACGATGCCGCAGCTGGTGAGACTGATACAGACCTACGGACTGATGCCCTACGACTCCTACCACACGGATGCCAACATGAATGTGGCGGAACGCAAACTGCGGTCTACGCTCGTGGCACAGTGCGGCAGGGGATCGGGACTTGTAAAAGCCCGACAGGCTGCCGACAACGTGCTCGACGGCAGCATCAATCCGCTGCCCAAGCATGTGTATATGCTGGGAATGGAATATACGCCGCTGGAGTTTGCGCATAGTGTGTGTATGCCCGACGAATATATGGCGTTCACCAGCTTCACCCACGAACCGATGAACAAGAAGGTGGTATTGCGGTTGACTGACAACTACAACGGCGAGCGCTTCGTCAACCTGCCTATCGACAGACTGATGGAACTGATGGAGAAGTCTGTCAGGTCCGGCCATCCCGTATGCTGGGAGGGCGACATCAGTGAACGGGGATTCTCATTCGCCGACGGTGTGGCAGATGTGCCGTTGGCAAAGCGCAACTGCTCGCAAGCGATGAGACAGAGGGAGTTTGACACTTTCCGCACCACCGACGACCACTGCATGGCAATAATCGGCATTGCCCGCGACAAGGAAGACAGGAAGTATTTCATCTGCAAGAACTCGTGGGGCACGGAGAATCCTTATGGCGGACTGATGTATATGTCGTTCGACTATGTGCGACTGAAGACCATCGCCGTAATGCTCAACAACATCGTTCTGCCGGCTATGGAAGAATGATGACAGAGGGCGACGGATACAGACTGCCTGTATCTCCCTGTTACAGGTGTGTCCATATCATGCTGCTTTTAATGAAAAAGACTATCCTTTATTTTGTTTTATTGCAGATATAATAATTATAATCACAATAAAGAAATATATGAAGGCAAAAATATCAAACAGCCTTCTGAACATCAGATTGAAGTATGGGGGTATTCCAGGCGACGGCACATGGATTCTCTCTCCCAAAACCATTGTCCTGAATAGTTGAATGTTGCTGCGGCACAAAAAGGGAATCACGAAAAAAGTCGTCCCGAAAATGTGATGAATGCAATGAAAAGTCGTCCCGAAAATGTGATAGATATAAGAAAAAGTCGTCCCGAAAATGTGATAATAATGGTTAAAAGTCGTCCCAAAAACGTGATGATATTATTATAATCCACTGATAATTAGTATCTTTGTAAAAACGCATGGCAATATGGAGAGAACACTAATAGAGGAGTTACATAACTGGAAAGACAAATCCGACCGCAAACCGCTTATTCTTCGTGGTGCAAGACAGGTTGGCAAGACATGGCTGCTTAAAGATTTCGGCAAGAGGTTCTTTAAGGAGGTCTGCTATATCAACTTCGAGCAAAAGGATGTGTTGGGGGCTATTTTTGAAGGTACGCTATCGCCAAAGCGCATAATCGAGCAGTTGTCCGTATATTCTGGAAAAAAGATTCTGCCAGAGAATACTCTGATAATCTTTGACGAAGTACAGGAAATGCCACGAGCCTTGACATCATTGAAATATTTCGCTGAAGAAGCACCAGAATATGCAATCTGCTGTGCCGGTTCTCTATTAGGAGTGGCTCTGCACGAAGGCACATCGTTTCCTGTAGGCAAGGTGGAGCTTCTTGACCTCTATCCCCTTTCGTTCCGCGAGTTCCTGCTTGCCAACGGCGAGGAGATGCTGCTTGACTACATCCTGAAAGATGGCAATCGAGAGCTTGCTGCGTTCACCGAAAGACTTACGGACTATCTGAAGAAATATCTTGTAATCGGCGGTATGCCGTCAGCGATATTGAAATGGTTAGACACTCATGATTTCTTCGAGGTGGATGATGTGCAGAAACAATTAGTGGCGGCATACGAGAACGATTTCTCCAAGCATGCCCCAAGGCAAATGATAGAAAAAATCAGATATGTATGGGACAGTATACCGTCGCAACTCGCCAAGGAAAACAGGAAATTCGTATATGGCCTTGTCCGGGAGGGAGCAAGAGCAAGAGAATATGAAGACTCCCTCATGTGGCTGAGTGATGCCGGAGAAATCATCCGTACATATAATATAAGCAAACCAGACATTCCACTAAAAGCTTATGCCGATCTGAAAAGTTTCAAGGTGTTTCTGCTTGACGTTGGTCTGCTGAGATGCTTGAGTGGGGTCTCGCCTAAGGTCATACTTGAGGGCAGCAGGATTTTCGAAGAATTCAAGGGGGCTCTTACAGAACAATACGTATGCCAGGAACTACGACTTCACAAACGGCTTCAAACCAATTTCTACTGGACGTCTTCGTCATCTGCAGAGGTTGACTTCCTGATATCTGACGGTATGGAAATATTCCCTTTGGAATGCAAAGCGGAATTAACGATGAACGCCAAAAGTCTGAAAGTATACAGGCAGAAATACAAACCGAGATTGTCCTTGCGCACAAGCCTGCTGCCATACAGCAGAAATGAGGAAGAGGGAATCGTAAACATCCCATTATACATGCTTTTCGCCCTGCATGATGAGCTGACAAAAGATTGACCCTGGCTCCACGAAGATTGGGGATAAATACAAATACGAGAAGAGAGCGTACGAAATCATAACGTACGCTCTCTTCTCGTATTTGCGTTGCATGCGGCCGTGCCCTGATGCACAGGGAGCCGGACATGCCGGTTGTGAGTATCTTATTCTTTGTAAGCCTCTGCCATTGAAGCCGCTATGATATCCTCTGAAGTGACTTCCTTGGGAGTGGCCTGGATGTCGGAGAAATCAAACTCGTCGGTCTCCTCCTTCTCTTTCACGACGACCTTCTTCTCCTCCACCTTGTCAGAATATACTGGCGCTGTGCCCTCGTCCTTCGCCTGAGGAATTATGAAGTCGGCCTTCTGCTCCGTATCAGGCACGGTGAGCACCGGTTCCTCTTCCATCTTGGTGCGGTTGCCCTTGGCGGTGAACACGGCGTCGATGAACTGCGGTTTGCGTTTCAGCTGCTGCAGCGTTATCTTGCTGGCGAGCTGCTGGCTCTCCTTCTTTGAATAGCCTTCGCCTACGCCGCCCTCAAGCCCCTCAATGAGCACCTGGTATTTGAATATAGGACTGTTTTTGCCCTCGCGGCTCTGCTCCAGAAGCTTGAAGTCGAGTTTCACCTTGTTTTTCTGACACCATTCTATGAGCTTGCTCTTGAAGTTTATCTCCTTGTAAGCCACCTTGTCGATGTTGATGAGCTGTGAGAGTATGCGCTTCTCCATGAATCGCATGCAAGCCTCGTAGCCTCTGTCGAGATACATCGCTCCCACAAGGGCCTCAAACGCATTCCCACCCATGTAACTGTTGTGGGAGGGAGTATGTTTGCCGAATTTTATCAGTTGGGTGATGCCCATCTCCGTGGCGAGACGGTTCAGAGTGTCGCGCTGCACTATCTTGCTGCGTGTGCTTGTGAGGAAGCCTTCGCGCTTTCCCTCGAAGTGGCGGTAAACGATGTCGCCGACGATAGCGTCGAGGATAGCGTCGCCAAGGAATTCGAGGCGCTCATTGTTCAGTGGCTTTCCTTTCTCGTTGCGCCTGGTCACACTCTTGTGCATCAGGGCGAGCTTGTAGAATTGTATCCTGTGTGGGTAGAAACCGAAGATTTCGTAAAGAGCCGCACGAAGCTCCTTGTCTTTGCTGAAAGGGAGCCTCATGCGGTCAATGAAATTATTAATCATCATACTTCTTGAAGATTACGCAAGCGTTATGTCCGCCGAAGCCGAACGTATTGCTGAGGGCAGCGCGTACGGTACGCTTCTGCGCCTTGTTGAAGGTAAAGTTCAAGTTGTAGTCGATGTTCTCGTCCTTGTCGTCCTCCTCGTGGTTGATAGTAGGAGGAATGATGTCGTTCTTGACAGCCAATACAGACACGAGGGCCTCAACAGCACCGGCAGCGCCGAGCAGGTGGCCTGTCATAGACTTGGTAGAGCTGATGTTCAGCTTGTAGGCGTGCTCGCCGAAGAGCTTCTGTATAGCCTTCACCTCTGAAACGTCGCCCACAGGTGTTGATGTGCCATGAACGTTGATATAGTCGATGTCCTCTGGTGTCATTCCGGCGTCCTTGAGAGCGTTCTCCATCACGAGACATGCACCGAGACCCTCCGGATGAGAAGCGGTGATGTGGTAAGCGTCGGCACTCATGCCCTCGCCCACCATCTCGGCGTAGATCTTGGCGCCACGCGCCTTGGCGTGCTCCAGTTCCTCAAGGATAAGGCATCCTGCACCTTCACCCATGATGAATCCGTCGCGGCTTGCGCTGAATGGACGTGAAGCGTGCTCAGGGTCGTCGTTGCGTGTAGAAAGGGCGTGCATGGCGTTGAAACCGCCTACGCCACAAGCGCAGATGGCTGCCTCTGCTCCACCGGCAACGATAGCGTCTGCCTTGCCAAGACGGATGAGGTTGAATGCGTCAGCCAGAGCGTTAGTTGAAGAAGCGCAGGCTGATGTAGTGGCATAGTTAGGTCCGTGGAAACCGTAGCGGATGGAAATCTGTCCGGCTGCGATGTCGGAAATCATCTTAGGGATGAAGAACGGGTTGAACTTCGGACCATTCTCCTGATGTGTGGCATAGTAGCCCACCTCGTCCTCGAATGTCTTGATACCGCCGATACCTACACCATAGACAACACCGATGCGGTTCTTGTCTACGCTCTCCAGATCCATCTTGCTGTCTTCAACAGCCTGTACTGCTGAAGCCATGGCGAGCTGAGCGTAGCGGTCCATTTTGCGGGCTTCCTTGCGGTCGATATAGTCGTTGACGTTGAATCCCTTCACCTCGCAAGCGAACTGTGTCTTGAACTGGGATGCGTCGAAATGTGTGATAGGAGCGGCTCCGCTTACGCCTTCGAGAAGGTTCTTCCAAGTTTCCTCAGGATTGTTTCCCACTGGTGTAACGGCACCGAGTCCTGTTACTACTACTCTTTTTAATTCCATATTTCAATTGTTTTATTTTTAAGGTTGACGAACGTCGGGATTACGAGAAGACAATTGGAAATGATTTGACTGCCCGTTTTTCCGGCCAACACACAAAGCCGTTGACTCGCTATCTGAATGGTCATGAATTTATAGACATGAGACTTCTGCCCCGCAATTCGAAACCCGTTGACTCACTGACATTTTGACTTTCAGATCCGCAAACCCTCTGACGGCATAACTTGCCTGTCCTTCCGCTTGCACACGCCAACTTGTCAACTCATCAACTTTAATAGAAAAAAAAGTGAAAGAAGTGAAGTGAGATCCATAGACCGGTCTCATCTCACTTCTTTCACCTTCGATTTATATCACTTCTGATAATTATTTTGCGTTCTCCTCGATGTAAGCGATAGCGTCGCCTACAGTAGCGATTGACTCAGACTTATCATCTGGGATAGTGATGTTGAACTCCTTCTCAAACTCCATGATGAGCTCTACAGTATCGAGAGAGTCAGCACCGAGGTCTGTTGT
>CAVBFA010000027.1:0-25419 GCA_963594595.1 Oscillibacter sp.
GTTTAACAAAGCCTCAACACAAGGCATGACTGAAAGTAGCAGCATGATTGCATCTATTATGAGAAATGGCCCTATTGCTCCAAAAGGCATAAAGATTGACAAGTTCGACCCAAAGAATCCACCTATCTTGGAAATTTTAGCTAATTCAGTCAAATTTGTTGATCCTAATGGAAACAATGCAATTGACGCCGGTGAAGAATGCTATATAAAGTTTAAAGTTAAAAATAAAGGAACAGGAGACGCCAATAATTGTGTAGCAAATATATTGTCTGCCGATGCGGTAAATGGTTTGGAATTCAATTCTAAAGAAATATCATATCTTCCAGCAGAAACAACAAGAGAGATAACATTACCTGTAAATTCAAATCTATCACTTAAAGACGGAACAGTCGATCTGGTTCTCCAAGTGAATGAGCCTCATGGTTTAGGTTCTGACCCAATTCAATTAGCTGTGGCAACAAAGCGTTTTGTCGCCCCAAGACTAGAAATAGTAGATTATGCCATAACATCTGCAAACGGAGAAACATTAAAGAAGAAAGTTCCTTTTGACATGCAGTTACTTTTACAAAATGTACAACATGGTAATGCAGAAGACGTAACTGTTGATTTTTCTGCTCCAAAAGGTGTGATTGTTATGGATGATGCCGGAACTCATAGGAGCTTTGGCAGTTTGAGTGGTGGTGCATCCAAATCGGTTGTATATCAATTGATTGTATCCAATGACTTTAAAGGAAATACAATTCCTCTGGATATAAAAGTTCGTGAGAAGTATGGTAAATACGCAATGGATAAACATATTGACTTACAGCTTAACCAAAATATGGCGGCTAATAAAATAATTGTTGAAGAAAAACAATCTAATGAGAAAAGTTTCGACATTCAAGTCGCTTCTCTTACTTCTGATGTAGACAAGGACATACCAGTTGTGGACAAAAAGTCAGATAATGTTTTTGCAGTAATCATCGGTAATGAATCTTACAATAAGGAAGCAGGTGTTCCTTTTGCGGCAAATGACGGAAAAGTCTTTGCTGAATATTGTAAGAATGTACTTGGACTTCCTAAAGAGAATATTCATTTGGTAGTGAATGCAACATTAAATGATATGAAACATGAGATAGGATGGTTGAGTAAAGTATTAGAAACAAGAAAAGGTAACGCAAAAGCGATATTCTATTATGCAGGACATGGAATACCTGATGAGGCATCTAAAAATGCCTATTTGCTCCCTGTTGATGGTTATGGAAGTGATACAAGCACAGGTTATCCATTGGAGAATTTGTATGCAGAATTAGGAAACACTCCATCTCAATCTGTAACCATATTCCTTGATGCATGCTTTAGTGGAGCAAAACGCGAAGGTGGCATGTTGGCATCCGCACGAGGTGTTGCCCTAAAAGCAAATAGAGGAGTTCCCGTTGGCAATACTGTTGTATTCTCAGCTGCACAAGGTGATGAAACAGCCTACCCATATAAGAAGGAAGGACATGGACTTTTCACTTATTATCTCCTAAAAGAATTGAAATCCACAAAAGGTGATGTAACATTGAGACAATTAGGCAACTATATTACTGAAGAAGTAAGCAAACAGTCTATTGTCATCAATAGTAAACCCCAGACTCCTACGGTAATCCCTGCCAAAGCTATCTCCAAAGACTGGGGCAATTGGATATTAAAATAAAGGAATCTTAGTTTTTATCAAGTAAGACGGTTATAAAATTTTAAATTTTATGCCGCCTTACTTTTATAGAAAAAAAATAACGCCAAACAACAAAAACTTCATTCTCACTTTCTAATCCGCTCAACAATAAGAAACGAAGAGAATAACATAAACCAATTATATTGCAGATTATGAAAAGAATAATGTATATGAGCATAGGCTTGCGATGTTTGACATACACAACAATACATACACAACAATACTCGAATATGCTAAAAAAAGTCCCCCACAAAGTATTGTAATTCACATAAAATGTGTAAGTTTGCAAATATAATAACCTGTAAACGCCATCGCATATGATTCTACATGTAGCCAATCCGATTTACGACTCCGTGTTCAAATATATAATGTCTGACGAACGCATATCGAAAACTATCCTTTCGGCATTGCTGAAGAAAGAGGTGGTGAAGGTGGAGATGCGCCCGCACGAGTATGTAAACACCACACGCGACACGCTCTCCATGTTCCGCATCGACTTTGCAGCTACCGTGAGGGAAAAGGACACTGAGGGCGAGGGATTCAAAGACCGCGTCATCCTTATAGAACTGCAGAAGACATGGCTCGACACTGAGACCCTGCGCTTCCGCCAGTATCTGGGTGCGCAGTACAGCAACAAGATAAACATCCGCAAAGACTCTCCGAAAGGCTTCGCATATCCTATGGTTGCCGTTTACCTGCTCGGACATCGTGTCGGCGACATTGAGGAACCGGTGGTCTATGTCAACCACGACGTGTTCGACTACAACGGTGAGGTGGTAAAGGAGGGCAAGGAAGACCCGTTCGTTGAGAGTCTCACCCACAACAGCATAATCGTGCAGATACCGAGACTGAAAGGCCGTGTGAACAACCGTCTTGAGAAGGTGCTCAGCGTATTCGACCAGTCGAGGAAAGATGCGGAAGACAAGCAGGTTCTCAACATTGACGAGAACAAATATGAGGATGATGCCGACATGATGTATATGCTCCATCGTCTTACAGCCGCTGCCGCCGACTCCGAGATGCGTCAGGACATGAACGTGGAGGACGAATATTACAAGGCGATAGAGGACCGTGACACGGCAATAATGAACCGTGACAAGGAACTGAAGCAGAAGGATGAGCAACTCCAGCAGAAGAGCGAGCAGCTCCAGCAGAAGAGCGAGCAGCTCCAGCAGAAGAACGAGCAGCTCCAGCAGAAGAACGAGCAGCTCCAGCAGAAGAGCGAGCAGCTCCAGCAGAAGAGCGAGCAACTTAATAATATTGTAAGATCACTCTATTCAAATGGCATGAACATTCTGCAGATTGCTGAAATTACAGGAATCAGCAAAGATGAAGTGGCTGAAATATTGAAATAGAGAGTCTGATAAAAACAAAAAATCAGACATCAGGTATTGCTTGAATCTTGCTTATCAGAAGAGTGGGGTTAAAAACATAAACCGGTCATTGGAATATGCATTATGTCGTGCGTTCCAATGACCGGTCTGTTTTGTAATTTATTCTATTGTTATTCAGTCTCGCTGAATTCATCCTTGCCGACTCCGCAGAGTGGACAAACCCAATCTGCTGGAATATCCTCGAATGCGGTGCCAGGAGCAATACCGTTGTCTGGATCACCTACTGCCGGGTCATAAACATATCCACAAACGTCGCAAACATACTTTTTCATAATAGCCTCCTTGTTTTATTATTGTTAAACAATTCTGACAGTGACACCGGTCTTGCCTGCATTGTCGCCTGTCTTTTCATTATCATCTCTTTTACGATTGCAAAGATACATATTATGCGAGATTCATACAAATCAGCGGCTCTATCCTGATATAGAAGAAATCTATATTCTTACAGGAAACGAAGTAGATGCCGAAGAATAATGACGAGAAATGCAGATGAAGACCTATTCTGACTGTCAGGCAGCCTTTGCCGCTCTATGCGACGTGAGATACATACCGAGGAACACAAGCATGCCGTTGAGCATCAGCAGTTCATAACCGAACTTATACCCCGTAAGCGAAACCGTAACTTGGTTTATGGCAAAGCATATCACTGGTGCCGCCACGCAGATGTATGGCACAAGACGGTCGTTCACTCCACGCTTGGTCAGTATGCCATAGGCAAAGAGACCAAGGAGCGGACCGGAGGTGTATGACAACACGATATATATAGCGTCTATCACACTGGTGGAATTTATCACCCTGAATGCCAATATGAACACGGCGAATAACACACAAACGCCGAAATGTGCACGACGACGCAATGTCTCGTCGTCGGGACGCTCCTTGATGTCAACACAATAGCTTGTGGTGACGGCGGTCAGAGCAGAGTCGGTACCACTGAACGACGCTGCCACGATACCGATTGAGAAGAGTACGAGCACAAGCGGTCCCATCCATCCCGATGCGGCGAACATAGGCAGCAGCTCATCGCTGTCGGCTGGAACTGCAAGCCCTTCTTTGCCAGCCAGAAGCAGAAGCAACACACCGAGACTGAGGAAGAGCAGATTGACCGGTACGAAAAAGAAGCCTCCCACACACATATCCTTCTGTGCGTCACGCAGCGTCTTACAGGTGAGATTCTTCTGCATCATGTGCTGGTCGAGACCTGTCATTACCACAACGATGAACACCCCGCTAAGAAACTGCTTGAAGAAATTCTGAGTAGACACCCAGTCGTCGAACACGAATATGCGGCTGTGGCTGTCTGCCACCACTGCCCACACGGCATCACCCACCGACATATCGAGCTTTCCTATCACCTCCACAATTATTATCAGCAATGCCGCCATCATACAGAAGGTCTGGAAGGTATCGGTCCAGACGAGGGTCTTTATTCCTCCGCGCCTCGTATATAACCATATCAGCATTACGAGCACCACTACGGTGACGACAAACGGCACTCCTACTGGTCCGAACACGAATCGCTGCAGGATGCTGCATACCACATAGAAGCGAAGTGCCGTACCCGTCATTTCGGAAAGGAGAAAGAACAGGGCTCCAGTTTTATACGACCTGTTGCCAAGCCGTTTCTGCAGAAAGGAATAGATAGTGGTGAGGTTGAGTTTGTAGTACACAGGGAGCAGGACGAAAGCTACTACAAAATAGCCAAATATGAATCCAAGACACGTCTGCAGATATGTCATGTCTTGCTTTATCACCATTCCAGGCACCGACACGAATGTGATGCCCGATATAGACGCTCCCACGAGTCCGAAAGCGAGAACATACCACGGCGACTTGCGCTCGCCGCGATAGAACGTCTCGTTGTTGGATTTCCTACTCGTCAGTCTGCCCATAAGCATGAGCACACAGAAATAAATCAGTATTGTTGTAAGTATAAGCATAATCGTTATCCATTAATTTTTCTCAATATCTCCACCGCCTTTTCCACGGTGTCAATGCCCGACACCACCATATAGCGTTTGCCACGGCTCTCCTTGAGATTGCATTGGCGGGGGTTGCTGCCGATATACAGGAGCACACGGTCGAAGACGTCGCTCTTGTAATAGGCACTCATGGGATTCGTCACGAACTGCATCTGCATCACGCCGCCCTTGAGTATAATCTTTTCACATCCGAGAGACTTGCCCAAACGCCGTAGCGGCACTACATGCAACAGCTCTTCGCCCTCACGGGGTATGGCACCGAAGCGGTCGATAAGGTTTGCCTTGTATCTATCGAGGTCAGTGTCGTTGGTTATACTGTCGAGCTCGCGATACAACAGCATTCTCTCACTGCTGCTCGGCACATACTGGTCTGGGAAGAACATCTCAAGGTCGCTCTCCACGGCGCAGTCGTCAACAAACTCGTCGCCTTTGAGTTGTCTGCCCTCTTTAATCTCCTCCTGATACATCTCCGCAAACTCATCGTTCTTAAGCTCCGTCACGGCCTGCGAGAGAATCTTCTGGTATGTCTCAAAACCGAGATCTTCCATAAATCCGCTCTGTTCCGCACCGAGAAGATTGCCGGCGCCACGCATGTCGAGGTCTTGCATCGAGAGGTTGAAGCCGCTGCCAAGGTCTGAGAATGTCTCGAGTGCCTCCAACCGGCGGCGCGCATCCTGAGAGAGATTCGACAGCGGAGGAGCAAGGAGATAACAGAACGCCTTCTTGTTGCTTCTTCCCACGCGTCCACGCATCTGATGCAGGTCGGAAAGTCCGAAGCGGTGGGCATCGTTCACGATGATGGTATTGGCATTGCTGATGTCGATGCCGTTCTCCACGATGGTTGTGGAGAGGAGCACGTCATAATCGTAGTTCATGAACCCCATCACCACTTTTTCCAGTTCTTCCGGTTTCATCTGTCCGTGACCTATCGCTATTCGCGCATCCGGAACGTTTCGGCGTATCACATTGGCAATCTCCGGCAGGTTGCTGATGCGGTCGTTCACGAAGAACACCTGTCCGTTGCGGCTCATCTCGAAGTTTATGGCATCCTTTATGATATCTGAATCGAAGGTATGCACCTCGGTGCACACGGGATAGCGGTTTGGCGGCGGCGTCTGTATGATGCTCATGTCTCTGGCTCCCATGAGAGAGAACTGCAGCGTGCGCGGTATTGGCGTCGCCGACATGGTCAGCGTGTCCACATTGGTTTTCATCTTGCGCAGTTTCTCCTTGGTAGACACTCCGAACTTCTGTTCCTCATCGATGATGAGAAGTCCGAGGTCTTTGAATTTCACGCTCTTTCCGATGAGCTTGTGTGTACCAATGATAATGTCTATCTTGCCAGCCTCCAGGTCGGCAAGTACCTCACGTGTCTTCTTCGCACTGCGGGCACGCGACAGATAGTCCACTCTGACAGGCAGATCCTTAAGTCTACCGCAGAAGGTCTGGTAATGCTGGTATGCAAGCACTGTGGTAGGCACCATCACGGCAACCTGTTTGGAATCGCATGCTGCCTTGAAAGCAGCACGTATAGCCACCTCGGTCTTGCCGAAACCCACGTCGCCACACACAAGACGATCCATCGGACGCTGGCTCTCCATATCAGCCTTCACGTCGTTGGTGGCTTTCAGCTGGTCGGGTGTGTCTTCATATAGGAAGCTCGCCTCCAACTCATGCTGCATGAAGGAATCGGCACTGAACTGATAGCCTTTTTCATGGCGGCGTGTGGCATAGAGCTTGATCAGGTCGCGGGCTATGTCCTTTATCTTCTTCTTTGTCTTCTCTTTCAGTCGCTCCCACGCTCCAGAACCGAGTGCACTGAGGCGTGGCGGCTTCTCGCTGTCGCGGCGCTTGTATTTGGATATCTTGTAGAGGCCGTGGATGCTCACGTCCACCTTGTCGTTGTTCTGATACACGATGCGTATCATCTCCTGATAGCTGTCGCCGACGGGAACACGCACGAGGCCAGCAAACTTCCCGATGCCGTAATCCACATGCACGATGAAGTCGCCAGGCTCCATCTCCTGAAGTTCTTTCATGGTGAGCGCCATCTTTCCGCTACGTGCGGCATCCGAACGGAGACTGTATTTATGGAAGCGGTCGAATATCTGATGGTCGGTAAAGATGCACACCTTCATTTCATTGTCGGCAAAACCGCAATGCAGTGTTTTCTCCACCGGCTGGAAATCTATCGGTGTGACGCTTATCACAGTACCGTCAGCCAGTTTCTTGTTCTGCGCCATCTCGTCGAAGATGTCGCGAAGGCGTTGGTTCTGCTTCTGGCTGTCGGCAAGGATATATAGCTTGTAGCCTTTCAGCATATAGTCTTCGAGCGCAGAGGTGAGCAGTTCAAAGTTCTTGTGGAACAATGGTTGCTGGGTGGTATTGAAGGTAATGGTGGCCTGCGGCAGTCCCGTTGGACTGTTGCCGAATTCCACTCTCTTGAACGTCGCCATGTCTTCGGTGAATGCCGTTGCCGGCAGCAACGAATATTCCGACCTCATTTCCTGCATTATCTTCTTCTGTTCCATCTCCGTGGCCCCTTCGAGTTTCTCGGTGAGAGCCTGGTGTGAGAAACCTTCACGGTAGATATTCTCTATCACGTCGTGGGCGAATGTAACGTCTTTTATCACCACCAACGAGTCGGCAGGCAGAAATTTGAGAAACGAAATCTTGTCTGCCACAATCTCCGACAATTCCGGTACGATAGAGATGCTGTCCACCTTACCTCTTGACAACTGCGACTGCACCTCGAAGGTGCGAATCGAGTCAACCTCGTCGCCAAAGAAGTCCACACGGTATGGATACTCATTGCTGAACGAATATACGTCGAGTATGCTACCGCGCACGGCAAACTGTCCCGGTTCGTAAACATAGTCCACCTCCTTGAAACCGAATGAGCGCATTGTCTTCTCTATCTCCACCACGTCTCTCTCCTCGCCAACGCGCAGCGTCAGGGTGCGGTCGTCGAGATGCTTGTTGGTGACCACCAGTTCTGCCATCGCCTCGGGGCAAGTCACAACATAGAGCGTTGAATTCGAGCCGCCGGACGACGCCCCCTGTTCCTTCACCCGGCTCAACACCTCGGTGCGCAATATCTCGTTGGCAGCATCTTTCTGACAGTATTTCACCTGTCTGCGATATGCCGACGGAAAGAAGAGTACATGCGAATTGCCCAACAACTGGGTGAGGTCGTGATAGAAATACCCGGCCTCATCTGCGTCATTAAGCACAAAGAGACAGGTGTGGGGCAGCCTGCCGTTGGCAGAAGCAAACGCCATGGGCACTGACGAGCCATTGAGTCCGCGCAGCGATATCGTGCGCACTTCTGAATCGCCAATCGCTTTCAGCATCGCTTCTATATGAGGTGACGAACTATACAAGTCCAAGAGTTTCTGAATTTCCATCTTCTTTTCTAAAACATATAATAGCCCTAACGAGACACGCCACAGGCTCATCTCGTTATGGCACAAAACGAAAAAGACCTCAAATGCCGTACAAAGGATTACATGGGCCTTTTACTCCAGCATCAAGAGTCTTTTACCACAAAAACGCTGCGAAGTTACTGAAAAAAAATCATATTATATCTTATGGGATATCAAAAAGTAATGGCGAAAGCATACAACTTAGTTTTTTATTGCTACCTTTGCACAACATAATATTAATATTCTCACACATTATGAACACAAGTGACAGTATCGTCATCATCCCGACGTACAACGAGATAGAGAACATTGAGAAGATTATCCGAGCAGTGTTCGGACTGGAAAAGAAATTCGACATACTCATCATCGACGACGGTTCGCCCGACGGAACGGCAGCGAAGGTGAAGGAACTGATGGGCCAGGAGTTCAACGGCAGACTTCATCTGCTCGAGCGCAGCGGAAAGCTGGGTCTGGGAACGGCATACATCAAGGGTTTCAAATGGGCGCTCGAGCGCGACTACGAATACATCTTCGAGATGGACGCCGACTTCAGCCATGACCCGAAAGACTTGCCGCGACTATATGCCGCATGCCACGACGAAGGATACGACGTGGCCATCGGTTCGCGATATGTCAGCGGCGTGAACGTGGTAAACTGGCCCATCGGCAGAGTATTGATGAGCTATTTCGCATCCAAATACGTGCGATTCATAACGGGTTTCAAAGTGAACGACACCACTGCCGGATTCAAATGCTACAAACGCCGTGTGCTCGAAACCATCGAACTCGACAAGATCAGATTCAAGGGATATGCCTTCCAGATAGAGATGAAATATACGGCATACAAGATTGGCTTCAAGATAAAGGAGGTGCCGGTGATATTCGTGAACAGAAGAGAGGGCGTGTCGAAAATGAGCGGCGGCATCTTCGGAGAGGCATTCTTCGGAGTAATGAGACTGCGCTGGGACGGATGGACAAGGAAGTACCCGAAAATAAAAGAATAACAAAGACCCACTGTAATCATGAAATATCTGTATAGAGCCTACCAGCTATGCATCGCATTGCCAATATTGCTCCTATGGACAATAATGATATCTCTCGCCACAGCCATAGGTTGTTCGCTGGGCGGAGGACATTTCTGGGGATATTACCCAGGCAAATCATGGGGATGGGCAATCATCCGTCTGCTACTGCTGCCGGTAAAGGTAGAGGGGCGTGAGAACATGAAGGAAAACGAGTCGTATGTCATCGCCGCCAACCACCAAGGGGCGTTCGACATATTCCTGATTTTCGGCTTTCTCGGACGTCAGTTCAAGTGGATGATGAAACACCAGTTGAGAAAAGTGCCATTCGTGGGCTACGCCTGTGAGAAGTCGCATCAGATTTTCGTTGACAAGCGCGGACCGCGAAAAGTGAAGGAGACCTACGACAAGGCTCGCGCAACGCTGAAAGGCGGTATGAGCCTCGTGGTGTTCCCGGAGGGAGCGAGGAGCTTCACCGGCCATATGGGAGTATTCAAGCGAGGAGCCTTCATGCTTGCTGACGAACTGCAACTGCCTATCCTGCCGCTGACCATAAACGGTTCTTTCGACATCATGCCGAGAATGAGAGACGGCAAATGGGTGACTTGGCATCCGCTGAAACTCACCATCCACAAGCCTATCTATCCTGAAGGACAGGGACCGGAAGACATCAACCGCCGCATGGACGAATGCTACAAAGCCATCATGTCGGGACTGGATGAGAAATACCAAGGCTTCGTGGAGAACCCTGACCAATGACAACTTTCTGTATCCACGACAAAAGGAAATACATGATTGGCAATATAAATACCATATAGACTTGTATCCGGAAAGATACATTTGCCGTAGCATCATTCGGCAAATATGAGTAAACCGACAACCGGGTCTTGAAGCGAAAGGCATATAGTCCTTTCAATCAAGACCCGGTTGTCGGTTTTTTCTTTTAACCCAAATCGGCCATCAGACCGTGGGGGGGGGGTATGGGTATCCTTATGGTATATACCGTTTGGCGTTTATTATCTCTTCACCGTCTTCATCACGGGTTCACAGGTAAGCTGCACACCGAGCTTCTTGAATATGCGCTGGTCTACATCGCTCAGCATCACCGTGGAATGCACCTGACAGTCGCGCAACTTAGGCAACTGCTCCAAGGCGCGACGACAGTTCTCGTCCTGCTCAGAGAGCACTGACAAGGCAACGAGCACTTCATCAGTGTGCAAACGAGGGTTGTGGCCACCCAAGTAACTGATCTTAGTATGCTGGATAGGCTCTATCATCGACTCCGGGATGAGTTTCAGGTCGTGGTCGATGCCTGCGAGATGTTTGGTGACATTAAGAATGAGAGCGGCACTACAACCAAGCAGCGGACTTGAATTGGCTGATATTATCGTGCCGTCTTGCAGTTCTATCGCTGCCGAGGTATGTCCCGTTTCATTGAGACGTCCCTTCGCCGCAGTGGTGACGCGGCGAAAGTCGGTAGAAATCTTTGCCTGCTGCATGAGGAGCTGTATCTTCTTTATCTCCGCATCATTACATGCTCCAAGCGCAAGTTTATTCGTAGCCGCGTAATAGCGGCGGATAATCTCGTTCTTCGACGCCTCTACACACACATCGTCATCACTGATGCAGAATCCCACCATGTTGACGCCCATGTCCGTTGGCGACTTGTATGGATTGGTGCCATAGATGCCCTCGAAGAGAGCGTTGAGCACAGGGAAGATTTCTATGTCGCGGTTGTAGTTGATGGCAATCTTATTGTATGCCTCCAGATGGAACGGGTCTATCATGTTCACATCGTTGAGGTCGGCAGTAGCAGCCTCATAGGCAATGTTGACAGGATGCTTGAGCGGAAGGTTCCACACTGGGAAGGTCTCAAACTTGGCATATCCTGCCCTGACGCCACGCTTGTTCTCATTATATAGCTGACTCAGACACACTGCCATCTTGCCGCTGCCCGGACCGGGAGCGGTTACGATTACGAGCGGACGCTCCGTCTCCACATAGTCGTTCTTGCCGAAGCCTTCGTCAGAAGCTATCAGTTCCACGTTGTGAGGATAGCCCTCTATGAGATAGTGGCAATAGGTCCTGATGCCAAGACGCTCCAGACGCTGCTTGAAAGCCACGGCTGCAGGCTGTCCGCCCCAGTGGGTGATGACCACGGAGCCTACCATGAAGCCACGGCCCTGGAACTCGCCTCTGAGCCGGAGCACATCCTCGTCGTAGGTGATACCGAGGTCTGCACGTTTCTTGTTCTTCTCAATGTCTGTGGCACTGATTACTATGACAATCTCTATGCTGTCGTTGATTTTCTGGAACATACGCAACTTGCTGTCTGGCAAGAAGCCGGGCAGCACACGACTGGCATGATGGTCATCGAAGAGCTTTCCTCCAAGCTCCAGATACAACTTTCCATCAAACTGCGATATTCTCTCCTTTATGTGTTCAGACTGTATAGACTGATACTTATCATTGTCAAACCCTATCTTCATCATTGATTTCTTAACTATATTGCAGTGCAAAGTTAGCTATTTATGTCCATCCGAAGAAATATTTGCGTAACTTTGCAGAAATATTATTCATCGGAGCCATTCCGACAATCATCCTCACTATCAGCTGGCGATTGCCGGAAAAGGCTTTATATAACACAACAATAACGATAATGGTAACATTCACAGACCGTCTTTCAGACGACAGCGACTACAAGCGCGAGGAACTGATAAAAAAAATTGAACATGCCTTAGGACAGATGACTCTCAAGGAACTTGAGGCTCTGTCGTATGACATGTTCACGAAAGGATATCTTGAAGATTAACTCCGTATGGAATGCTTCTGCATCCACACATAGGATAAGCTACAGAATCTGCTACAGGGCATGCTGCATGAAGCGCTGCTCTGCCAGCTTTTCGTATTTAGTCCCCGGTCTGCCATAGTTGGCAAATGGGAATATGCTTATTCCTCCACGAGGCTTGAATAGTCCCGTCACTTCAATGTAGCGTGGATCCATGAGCTTCACGAGGTCTTTCATTATGATATTGACACAGTCTTCATGGAAGTCGCCATGGTTGCGGAAGCTGAAGAGATACAGCTTCAGACTCTTGCTCTCCACCATACGCACGTCTGGGATGTATTTTATGATTATCTCTCCGAAGTCAGGCTGTCCCGTGATAGGACACAGCGTAGTGAACTCGGGACAGTTGAACTGCACCCAATAGTCATTCGCCTGATGCTTGTTCTCGAATGTCTCAAGCACCTCCGGTGCATAGTCCTGCCTATACTCAGTCTTCTTGCCGAGGGCATGCAATCCCTCGTCCTGTCTGTTTTCGCTATTTGTCATACGAACAATTTTATATATTACCAATTTTGAACACACCGTAGCTTATGTCACGGTCGTAGGTGTCAACACCCTCTATCTGCTTCGTTTTCCTTACCACCCTCATCGTTATCGGCAGCACCACAATCTCATAGACCGTCTTGAGCACAATCTGTGAGATAATGAGTTTTGGCAATTCCGCAAGCGGTACCACCCCACCAAGGGCAAGCGGGAAAAAGATTATTGAATCGGCGGTCTCGCCATACACCGTGCTCATCACGGCACGCAGGGCGAAATGCTTCCCCCCTGACGACACCTTCATGCGGCTCATCACATAGGCGTTGATGAACGAGCCTACGAGAAACGCGAGGAAGGAAGCCAAGGCTATACGTGGCGCCAGTCCGAACACGGCATGGAATCCGGCTTCATTATCCCAATATGGCGCTCCTGGTATGGCATCAGCCAAAGCACCGAAGGAAACGAAGATGAAGTTCATTAGGAAACCGAGCCAGATGAGCAGTCGGGCTTTCTTATATCCCCACACCTCACACACACAATCGTTGATGATATACGACACGGGGAACACCAGCAGTCCGCCGGTGATATTGACCCATCCTATTGAAATCTGCTTTGTTTCGAGCACGTTTGCCGTAATGAGGCAGACGCAGAAGAGCACGCTGAAAAGCATAAACAGCACGCTCACGCTATTGTTGTTTACTTTCATGATTCTTGTTTTGTTTAGTCCGGCGGCTCTGTTTCCAGTGCAAACACGGACATGGAGGTTTGTCAAGCACTCGCTAAGTCCCAAACTGTCAAATCAGGACAAGTCCTGACAGACGATTTGGGATGAACTGTTTTTGCATCCATCATCTTTTGATGAAAGCGGCTGCAAAGGTAATGATTTTTCTTGAAATAATAAACTTATATTCCCAAAGGATTTATATTGTTGTAGCTTTCCTTCACCTTTGACTCTATTCCCTGCTGATCCACTCCTTCCTGCTCGCGAGACAATATCTCGTTGAGACGCTCCTCGTCGCTCTTGGCGCCCTCGACATCACCGGCCTGTGTGCGCAACGATGCACGGTTCTCCAGCGCTTCTTTCGAGAATGGATTCACGTCGATTACCTTTCCGTAGTATTCCATCGCCAGTTCAGCATTTCCACGTTTGTTCTCGATGTTAGCCTTCAGCATCAGCGCCTCTTCGTTGTCAGGATAATTGTCCAGGAGATAAGCCACATCTTTGTCGGCATCATCAAGATTGCCGTCAGACAGATACACCTCTCCACGCAGCAGATAAGCCTCGGCATACTCCTCATTAAGCGTTATCGCCTTGGTAAGCATTGCCACGGCATTTGTGATGTCGTCGGTGCCGATGCAAGCTTTTGCATAGAGGAAGAGAGCCTCAACAGACTTGGAATCTACGAGCAGCGCCTTCTCACAAGAGGCAGACATGAGTACATAGTTTTCCATCACATAGGCTATGCCTGCCATACGCAGGAATATGCCGATATTGTCAGGTTGTGCCTGTGCCAGCTTTTCCAGTTGCTGATACGCATTGTTGTAGTCTCCCACTCCCACATAGGCCTGCGAGAGATAGTCTCTCACTTCAAGGTCTTCCTTGATGTTGAGGGCATGGGTAAAACATTCTATCGCATACCCCATACTGTTTATCTTGAGTGCCTTCACGCCGTCAAACTTCAGTATGTCGAAGTTTTTCTCGTCAGCACGCTGCAGTTCCTCCACAGTAGGAGTCTTTTCTTCTTTGGCAACGCCAAACAGTTTTTTAAAGAAATTCATTTTAGAGAATCGTTGCTTTAGGGTTCCACTCGTTGTGTTTCCCCCCTTGAATTATGAAATGAAGAAGCTACCGTCTCTCATGTTGCATGCATACATTGGAGGCGGTAACTTCAGAAAGATATTGTCGTGCAGGGTATTATCCCACTATAATCTCGCTCAGAGTAGGATGTATATGCGTAATGTCCTCAAGCTTTTCCACCGTGATGTCCTGACACATCAGTGCACTGACCTCCTGAACCAGGTCGGCGGCATGTGCTCCATATACATGACATCCCACCACCTTGCCTTCGGCATCGGTGAGAAGCTTCAGCATACCCTCAGTCTCGTTCATCGCCACGGCCTTGCCGTTGGCACGATAGTAATGCTTTATGCTGCGATAATCAGCACCTTCAACCTTGAGAGCATCCTCCGTCTTGCCCACGCTGGCAGCCTCAGGCAATGTGAATACCGCTGCCGGCATCACTTCGAAGCGGATATCGTCGCCACAGCCTACGATAGCGTTCACGGCCCTCTTGCCCTGCATCTCAGCTGCATGGGCAAGCATCTGTCTGCCGTTAACGTCGCCAATGGCATACACGTTCTCTACAGAGGTGAGCATATTGTCGTCAACGGCAATTCCCTTGGCATCGTATTTTATTCCCACCTCATCAAGACCGAGTCCGTCAGTAAGCGGTTTTCTGCCAACGGCAAGCAACACCTTGTCGGTCTCCACCTCTGTCACCTTGCCCTTGCGTTCAAAGGTAACCTTTCCGGAAGACGCTCCCTTGAGGGCAGACTGCAAATAGAAGGTAACGCCTCTCTTCTCAAGACACTTGCGAAGGCGTTTGGCGATATCGCTGTCGATTGGCGGCAGACATTCCTTGAGGAACTCCACTACCGTCACCTCACAGCCGAAAGAATTGAGGATGCTTGCGAACTCCATTCCTATCACTCCGGCACCAACGATGCAGATGCGCTTCGGCAGCACGTCGGTGTCGAGAAGCCAGTCGGAGTCGCACACCATCTCTTTGTCAAGATCTGGGATAGGCAGCGACTTTGACACGGAGCCAGTGGCTATGATGATGTTGTCGGCAGAATATTCCTTACCGTCAACTACCACTGTATGAGCGTCTTTCATCACAGCCATACCTTTGACAAGCGTTATGCCTGGAGCCGACAGGAGTGTGGCGATGCCTCCGCGCAGAGTCTCCACCACCTGCTGCTTGCGGGCGAAAGCCTTGGCGAAATCGAAACTGTATGTCACACCGTCGAGCGCATAGCTCCCGGCATCCTTCATCGTCTCTATCACCTCAGCGAGTCGTGCGTAAGTCTTGGTGGGAATACAGCCACGGTTGAGACAAGTGCCTCCCAGTTCGTCTTTCTCCACTACCAATACCGTCAGTCCCTTGGATGCGGCATAAGTGGCGGTCTTGTATCCACCAGGACCGCCACCGATGATTATCAAATTGAAATCCATATAGAATCAATCATTTAGCATGCTCTTATATGTCACCACAGGATGCTTTGCTGCCAGCACATCGTCCACTCTTCCGATAGGAGTATTGTGTGGCGCTGACTTCAGCAGTTCTGGCTCGTTCTTTGCCTCCTCGGCGATTTTCCTCATCACCTCGATGAATCCGTCTATCGTCACCTTGCTCTCGCTTTCTGTAGGCTCTATCATCATTGCCTCGTGGAAGAGCAGCGGGAAATAGATGGTAGGCGCATGATAACCATAGTCGAGCAGGCGCTTAGCCACATCCATAGTGGTGATGCCTGTAGACTTGTCTGCCAGGCCGTTGAATACGAACTCATGCTTGCAGAGTCCTGCGATAGGCAGTTCATATACATCCTTCAACGACTCCTTGATGTAGTTGGCATTGAGTGTGGCAAGCGGTCCTACATATTTGATATACTCCTTGCCGAGAGAAAGTATGTATGCGTATGCCTTGAGGATAACGCCGAAATTGCCGTGGTATGGACTGACGCTGAGTGTAGAGTCATGCTCGTTGTCGGGCAGGAACTGCTCCAGTCCCTTTCTCACTCCCACCGGGCCGCTTCCAGGACCGCCACCTCCGTGAGGTGTAGAGAATGTCTTGTGCAGGTTGATGTGCATCACGTCGAATCCCATATCACCAGGACGGCAAGCGCCAAGCATCGGGTTGAGGTTCGCTCCATCGTAATACATAAGTGCTCCACACTCATGAACGAGCTTGGCAATCTCTGGAATGTTTCTCTCAAACAGTCCGAGAGTATTCGGGTTAGTCATCATTACGGCAGCGATAGTGTCGTCGAGAAGTCCTCTCAGGTCGTCTACGTCCACCACTCCATCGGCAGTACTCTTCACCTCCACGATTTCCAGTCCGCAGACTGCGGCAGAAGCCGGATTGGTACCGTGTGCCGAGTTTGGCACGATCACCTTTGTCCTCTTTTCGTCGCCCCTGCTCTCATGGTATCTTCTAATCACCATCAGTCCGGTAAGCTCACCGTGAGCGCCGGCAAACGGGTTGAGGGTGAAGTCAGCAAGGCCGGCAATCTCTGAGAGAGCTTTTCTCAGTCCGGCACAAACGTCGAGACATCCCTTCACCGTGTCAACAGGCTGCAGCGGATGTATATCCCTGAAGTCTGCCATACCGGGAATCTCCTCGTTTATGGCTGGGTTGTATTTCATCGTGCAGCTGCCAAGCGGATAGAATCCGTTGTCCACGCCGAAGTTGTTTCCGCTATGGTTGGTATAGTGTCTCACCACCGTCATCTCGTCACACTCAGGCAACTGTGCGTCGTTCTCTCGGCGCATCTCTGCAGGCACCTCATAATCACCGAATTTGTTGTCAGGAAGAGAGTAACCCTTTCTGCCAGGATGCGACAGTTCGAAAATCAAGTTTCCGTATAATTTGTTATTCATAATCAGACAAACTTTTTCAGATTAACTTAATAAGGTTATCTATCTCTTCCTTGGAGCGCTGCTCCGTCACAGCAAACATGATAGTATGGTCGCCCATCTTCACTCCTCCGAGGAATCCGTTGTCAACGAACTTCTTCTGCAGTGCGTCAACGTCTCCGTCGTATTCAACGCAGAATTCATTGAAGAACGGTTTCTGGAACGTTGGTTTGAAATGTCCCGTCTCCACGAGTTTGTCCATCATGTAGTGTGCTCCGGCATACGACAGTTCGCCGGCTTCCTTCACTCCCTTCTTTCCCATCACCGCCATGTATACGGTAACGAAAAGAGCCATGAGGCTCTGGTTGGAGCATATGTTGGATGTAGCCTTCTGTCGGCGGATATGCTGCTCTCTGGCCTGCAATGTGAGCACGAAGGCACGTTGTCCGCGGCTGTCTTTCGTCATTCCCACGATGCGTCCCGGCATTTTGCGGATGAGCTTCTCTGTGCAGCACATGTATCCTACGTATGGACCACCGAACATCATCGGCACTCCGAGACTCTGTCCGTCGCCCACTGCGATGTCGGCTCCCCATTCTGCCGGTGTCTTGAGCACGGCATAGTCTGCCGCAACACCATTCATAATCATCAGCGCCTTGTTGTCGTGGGCAGCGTCGGCATATCCGGCATAGTCCTCCACGATGCCATAGCGGTTAGGCTGCTGCACTATTACTCCGGCAACACCCTTCTGCGCTATCTTCTCCTGGAAATCAGCCTTGTCGGTGATGCCCTCGTTTTCCTTCACCATCACGATGTTCACGCCGTGGAACTTGGCGTATGTCTCCACCACGGTGAGCACCTTCTTGTCTACGGTTTCAGAAACGAGCACCGTGTCACACTTCTTTCCGGCAGCCACGGCCATCATCATAGCCTCTGCAGTGGCTGTAGAACCGTCATACATTGAAGCGTTGGAGATGTCCATGCCAGTCAGCTCAGCCATCATCGACTGATATTCAAAGATGTAGTGGAGCGTGCCCTGTGATATCTCAGCCTGGTATGGAGTATATGATGTGAGATACTCTGACCGCTGCACGATACGTCCCACCACGGCTGGCGTGTAATGGTCGTAAACGCCAGCACCGGCGAAGCATACCAGTCTCTTGTTCTCATTGCCCAGAGCTTCGAAGAATCTTCTCACCTCCATCTCGCTCATTGCCTCCGGAAGGTCGTATTCCTTCTTGAAGCGGATCTCCTCCGGCACATCAGAGTAGAGTTCGTCGAGCGAACCTACTCCAACGATGTCGAGCATTTCCTTTATCTCACCTTCCGTGTGAGGAAAATACTTGTATTCCATATTATAGAAAATGAAGAGTCATACAAAAACGTGCCGTTCTCTTAGTGAGCTTCCTTCTCGCAGAACTCTGCGTATGCCGCAGCGTCCATAAGGTTGTCGAGCTCTGTCTTGTCAGAGAGCTCCACCTTGATTATCCAGTTGGCGAAAGCATCCTGGTTGATAATCTCCGGTGTGTCCTCAAGAGCCTCGTTCACCTCTACCACGGTTCCGCTTACAGGAGAAGTCAGGTCGCTGGCAGCCTTCACGCTCTCAACGGCTCCGAAATCCTCACCAGCCTCTACCTCGTCGTCTGTATCTGGCATGTCAACATATACGATGTTGCCCAATGCGTTCTGTGCATAGTCTGTGATACCGATATAACCGAACTCACCTTCTACCTTTACATATTCGTGTGACTCTGCATAGTAGAGTCCTTCAATTACTTTTGCCATAGTATTATAATTTTTTATTGGATTATTGTTTTATGAAAAAATGTCTGTCTAAAGTTTCAATGATTTACCGTTGCCCTTATTTCTTGTAGTGCTTGTCGTAGAAACGCTTCTTAACTACAACGCCCGGGAAGGTCTTCTTTCTGATCTGCACCTCAAGCGGTGTTCCGAGCTTGCCATACTCTGTCTTTACGAGAGCCATACACACGCTCTTGTCCGTTGAAATGGAATGGTAGCCAGTGGTCACCTCGCCGATAGGCTCACCGTCTTTCAGCACTGTGTATCCATGACGTGGAATGGCCTTTCCTTCGAGTTCTATTCCCACGAGCTTCTGTGCCACGCCGTTTGTCTTCTGGTCAACGAGGGCATCCTTGCCCACAAACTCCTCTTTGTCGAGTTTGCAGAACATAGAGAGTCCAGCCATCACAGGAGAGATGTCTGCCGACAGTTCATCGCCATACAGAGGCAGTCCCACCTCAAATCTGAGAGTGTCGCGGCATCCAAGTCCGCAAGGCTTGCATCTTCCGCTCTCCATCAGCTTGTCCCAGCAGTCACAAATATAATTATGGCTTGCATAGATTTCGAATCCGTCCTCTCCGGTATATCCCGTGCGGCTTATTATCACGTCGCCTACGGTCTTGACAGTATAGAAAGTCAGCTCCTTGCAAGGAATGCCGAGCACTTCCTCTACCACGGTTTCTGCATTAGGTCCCTGAACAGCAATCTGTCCGTAGTCCTCTGAGCGGTTCAGAAGCTCAATGTTGAAGCTTTCTGCCTGTTTCTGCATCCATTCCCAGTCTTTGTCGATATTGGCAGCGTTTATCACGAGGAAGAAGTCATTCTCGGCCATCTTGTATACGAGAAGGTCGTCTACGGTTCCACCATTGTCGTAGAGCATCATGCCATAGAGAATCTGTCCGGCCTCTATCTTGCTCACGTCGTTGGTGAAGATATGCTGCACGTAGCGCTCGGCGTCGGCTCCCTTCACGGTCACCTCACCCATATGTGACACGTCGAACACGCCGCAGTCTGTTCTCACTGCCTGGTGCTCGTCGATGATTGTAGAATACTGGATAGGCATGTCGAAACCACCGAATGGGCTTATCAACGCACCTTGCTTCACGTGCTTGTCATAGAGACATGTTCTTTTGTTTTCCATAATGATATGTGTTTTTATTGGGTTCTCTTTTTTAGATTCTTTCCGGTGTGGCGTGTCAGCTGAGCAGCAGGTTCACAAAGTCTTCCCTCCTGAGGTTCATCACTACCTCGTCGAGTTTCTCCGGCAGTGCCTTTGTCAGCTCCCCCTCAGTGAGCGCCACGCCACGCATGGGTTTGAGGAGATTCTCGTCGATGTCGCCCACGATGAAGAAATCTCCCACCATGGCAGCGCTCTTTATGATGTTGTTCTTCATCTCCAGCCTCACCTCCATGTCGCCTACATTATCTATATGTCCGCGCTTCACCACGGCATATCGCGGATTCTTGCCGTAGATGAAATCATCGGTAAGATATTCCTTCTCTATCTCCTTTATCAGTTCCACGTCGTGGTCTGTCAGCGTCATCTCCGAGTCGCAGAGATTCCGTCTGACGAAGGTCTTGAACTGCTCGATGTCGATGTCGAGATAGTCTTTGAGCAGGGCTATGCGCTGGCGCACGCTCTGAATGCCCTTGCTGAGCAGTTTCTGGTCCGACGGTGTGATGGCTCCCACCATATTCTGCATGTTGGTGTCGAAAAGCATCGTGCCATGCACTATGCTGCGTCCCGGCACATGATAGAAGGCGTTGCCGCTGACTTTCCTGTCGCCGATGAGCACATCGTTGCGCCCCGTAGCCTTGGCGTCGAGCCCCAGTTTCTGGAGCACCATCACCACCATGTTTATATATTTGTTGAAAGTGAAGTTCACGTGTTCGTCTTTCGTGACATAAGAGAACATGATATTGCTCATGTCTGCATACACGCATCCTCCTCCACTTTTTCTTCTGTAGGTCTGTATTGAATGCTCCCTGCAGTAGTCGAGATTGACCTCTGCCTCAACGAGCTGGTTTCTGCCGAAAATCACGCTGGGCTGCACCTGCCACATGAAGAAGCAGTCTTCCTCATCAATGGTTTTCGCCACATATTCTTCCATGGCAAGATAGAACGGCAAGCGATGCTGCGTATTGTCGGGTAATGCTACATACAACATATTTTCCGTTAGATTTATGGTAATAACATAATTGCCACAAAATTACGAAAAAAAATATAGCCTGCAAATTTTATACGCATTATTTTGTCTTTAAGATGCACATACAGGGGGTTATGGTTGCTCTTGTTGTCATGCCATCGCCCATGCAGACGCTCTCCGCCTGATTATCCCACCTAATAATATTTTATATAGCAGTCCGGCAAGTCTGACATTGCTGAACCGTTGACAGAACTCACGGTGCTGTCACCATCCGAAGGCTTTCTTGTCGGCGAGCCATTTTCCTTGCGTCCTGAGCACCTGTTCTATGATGTCGCGCCCTACTCCATGTCCGCCCACGGCCTGCGAGATGTAGCGGCTGATGGCCTTGATGTCGGGACAGGCGTCTGACGGACAGCAGGGGCAGCCCGAACGGCTCATCACCTCATAGTCGGGGATGTCGTCGCCAACGAAAATCACCTCCTCGTCGGTGAGTCCGTTGTCGGCAAGGAACTTGTCGTATGTCTTTATCTTCACCGAGCACGCCGTAAACACGTCTTTCACTCCGAGCCTCTCATATCTGATACGGATGCTGTCAACGGTGGCTCCTGTCATGATGGCGATGTGGAGTCCTTGTTTCACTGCCAGCTGTATGGCATATCCATCCTTGATGTTCACAGTGCGCATCGGTTCTCCCGACGGATGCAGGTTTATAGTACTGGCGCTGAGCACTCCGTCAACATCGAATATCACGGCGCGTATCTTCTTCAAATCGTAGTCTATCATATCTTTCTCTGTTTGTTTGCTATAATTGATTAATAGTACGGATTCCAACCGGGGGCAAGCCTCAAAACGGGCATCACCTCCGGTATCATTTCCCGCTTCTCTGATGAATGCTCTTGCTCATGAGGTCGTATATCTGTCTGATGCGGTCGTCGTAGTCGAGCATCCTGCTCTGCATCCCTATCACATTCTCGTCGTAGCGGATGGCTGGACCGGTCTGGGCTGACTTCGGCGACATGCTATGCACCTTGCGCGCCGTCTCGTCGATGAGCGGCAGCATCGAACTGAATGGGATGTCGTATCTGTCGAGGACTTCTGAAGCCAGGTCGTAGCAGTGGTTCACGAAGTTGCAGGCGAAGACTGCCGCCAGGTGAAGATGTTTGCGCCCTTCTGAATCCAGCTGCATGACATGCTGCGAGAGACTGCTGCCGAGGTCTGTGAGCAACCGTAGGTCGCTCTCATGGCGCGCCTCAACGAAAACGGAAACGTCGGTGAAATCCACCTGTCTCTGCTTTGAAAACGACTGCATCGGATAGAACACTCCGTAGCGGTCGGCATGTCCCTCGAAGATACTCATCGGGATGCTGCCCGCCGTATGGACGAAGAGGCCTCGCCGGCTGCCGTCGCACAATCGTGCCACCACATCGCTGAGTGCCCCGTCTTTCACAGACACTATATATATATCGGCTTCTCTTGCCACATCGTCGAGGTCTGACACCGCATCCGCCCCCACCTGAGAGGCAAGGGAATCGGCAGACTCCTGCGTGCGACTGTATACCTGTGTTATCTTATGACCGGCATTTTTCAACGCCCTGGCCACGTTGGTGGCAAGATTTCCTGCCCCCACAAAAACTATCTTCATATCCTGTCCTTGTTTTTTCGTTGCGTTATGATTTGGAGTTGGCAATTTTTCCTGTTTGCCTAACAGCTGAAGAGTCAACCTATATGTATGCGCTGCCACTCGAGCTGTTCATCATCTTTCTCAACCGGTGGCGCAGATTTATCAGCAGTGCCTATCGCCACCACTGCATACACCGTCTTGCTCTCCGGAATGTCGAGTATTCCTCTCACCACCTCGTCAGACATGGTGCCGTCGGTAAGCTGATAGCCTCTAATCTGCACCGAACGGTAAGCCAACTGCCTTTCTGCCGCCTGTGCACACATCGTCCACACTACAGCAGAACAGTTTTCCACCCACGCCCCATCATAGAGGCGGTCGGCAACCACTGCCACTGCCATCGGCGCCTGAGCGATACATTCCGCTCCATGGTCTCTGGCATCTGCAAGGCGTTCCAGCAAATGCGGATCTTCCACGGGATATAGTTCCACTGTGTTTCCGTCCTTGCCATAAGTGGCAATCAGCGCAGCACGGAGCACCTGTTCCACATCGTCAGCCTGTATCTCTGTACGGCAGAACTGTCTGTCGCCAAGTTCCATAGCCAGTATTTCTTCTATTCTCATATCTATTGTTTTCTCTTCCATGTCTATCGCCTGGCAAAAGTATACAAAAAACATGGCATAAGGAAATTTTCATACGTTTAATGCGACATATCTCCCATTTGGCTAATTTGCTGGAAACAAAAAAATCAACCATGGGCAAGCACAGCAAATCTTCGGAAAACGGGCACGATGCTTGCCCCAAGTGGGTAAGCTGCTTACCCAACATGGGCAAGCACCTTGCCCCTGATGGGCAGAATTTATGCCAGACGACTGCCCAATCATAGACATAATCTGTCTTACTTTTGCATTAGAAAAGAATTCAAATAGAATTGTATAAACAAAAGTTAATTACTACCTTTGTTGTAAAAAGGATGAATTAACCTCCAGAGAGTACTCTAGATGATCCGTAGGACCTTGAGTCCATTTTTCACTATAGCCTCTCTGGGTTTCTACTGCAAAGGCTTTATAGAAAGCTAGGCTCCGAGCCTTAGTAAGATGACAGCACATCACAGCAGATGGTTAAAACATCCCATTAACAAAAAGTGGTACAAAGATATGAAAAAAGTTTTTGTAGGCATCGATGTTTCAAAGAAAACTTTAGATGCAAGCGTTATTGCTCCCTCCTTGACGGAGGACAAGCCTGTCATCATATCCTACGGCAAGTTCGACAACCGGCCATGCGGCTATCGCAAGATTGTCTCCATGGCACGAAAAGCCGCAAAGGCCGTAGACGACGCGGAAATCCTTTTCTGCTGCGAGACAACAGGAGGATACGACCATGCATTGTGCGACTACATGTCAGACAAGCACCTAGACATATGGCGTGAACACGCCGCACGAATAGCAAAGACACGTCCTGACCACGGCAAGGATGACAGGAAGGACTCCATGTTGATCGCAGAGTACGCATGGCGCAACCGTGACAGAGCGCAGATGTATGTGCCGTCAAGCCGGAGCGTCAGAGATTTGCGGCAGCTCTTGCTTTACCGCAGACAGCTGGTAGAGATGCGCAAACAGCTGAACGTCAGAATGACAGACCTGAAGGCGACGGTGCAAAGCGACCCGACAATGTCGTTCATCTACAGCGAGAGCGAGAAGCAGGTTAAAAGACTTACAGACTGCATAGAGAAGTACGAGAAGATGATACGGGAAACCATAGACTCAGACAACGAGATGCTAAAGAACTTCGGGCATATAATGACCGTTAAGGGTATCGGGTTGGTGAGCGCCGTCGCCATCATAGCATATACAGGCAATTTCAAGACAATCGACGTGTACAAGAGTTTTGCCTGTTATTGTGGCACAGTGCCGTTTTATGAAGACTCTGGAACATCAATACACAAAAGGGAATACATAGGGCACAAGTCGAACAGGATGGTAAGGTCATATCTCATACAGGCAGCACATATAGCCACCATTTACAACGAGGAGATGGTGGCGTATAAACAACGTATGCAGTCCAAAGGAAAACCAGCGGGGATAATTGTCAACAATGTCGCCAACAAGCTGCTGCGCCTGGTGTTCTCCCTGGTCGCAAACGATTGTGATTACGAGAGAGGACATGAGTTCAAAAGAGAAGAGAGACTGAAGAAGAAAACAATGTCTGCATAAATCTGCTCAAGTTCAACATGGAATCGCAATTCTTGGTACAGGCGTAGCCTAATAATCTATACCTGAAAACACCGAGGGGTTTGGGGGCGAGCAGCCCCCAAAATAGAAACATGCTTCATTTATAAATATAAAAATAAACAAATTTTAACTTCAAAAAG
>CAVBFA010000028.1:0-10345 GCA_963594595.1 Oscillibacter sp.
TTGATAATCAGACGACTACTAACGAAAATCATGTAGCCGATGGTATCCGTCCCTCCCCTACGGGGGAGGCTAGGTGGGGGCTGATAGCAATAATCGGAGTAATCAGTTCCTTCCCTTCGGGAAGGTTAGGATGGGTTTGAGGCTAGGTGGGGGCTGAGACAGTATGCGGAGTAATAACACTGACACCGCCAGGAAAGGGAGTGTGTCAACACTCTCAAATCCCAATAAATCCATAATGGAATCCAAGAATCATTGGCCAAAACATAATCAAAAAAAATGGATCCGTGAAAAGACCAATCCGTGTCAAGTCCGTGGCATCCGTGTTTCATTTTTTTGATTTGTGTCCACGCCGAAGGCTGGGGACACAACGGCAACACGGAATGATAATATCGGTGAGCACCACTAAAACACGGAATGACAATATCGGTGAGAATATAGTCTCCATCGCCGCAGACTGATGGACACAGTGGCTAAAACGGATAATATAAAAACGCAATAAAATATAAAAGGGCAAGAAGCTTATGGCTACATTCAAAATACTTTCGTAACTTTGCTAACAAAGAACAACTAAATGATAACGATATGGCATCAGCAACATTAAATTCCAAACCAGTACAGATGATTGTCACACTGGAAGACAATGCGCTCATAGCCGACATCAAAAAGGCTTTGAAACTATTACGAGGTATAGCCTCCGTACGAATGGCCAACCTCAAAGACGACGAGACCATCACACCCGCCATGCACCGCTCTATAAACAAGGCGCGCCGCGAGTATGCCAATGGCGAGACCATTTCATGTAGTACTCCAGAAGAAATGCAACGATATTTCGACAACCTATGATCTACACTATTGAGTATTCCAAAGAGGCTGACAAGACATTACGTAAGTGGAAAAAATGACCGCATTATATACGACATCTACGACGACCGCGTATCAGTACTGATAATCCAAGCAGAAGAACACTACAACGACAAATAATCATCGACAACCTGTCATACCAATAATGAGTTAGAGACGAGTAATATTGATTTTCTCAAAAAGAAGTATCATAGTATCATTCTGCCCCCAATGAAGCCACTAATCCACTATATACCAACGATTTAGCAAATGATACTTTTCCGAATGTTTTACAGAAAAGTATCATCGAAGTATCATAAAAGTATCATAAGACATGGAAACAAAAGCTTAAAAGTGATGGCCACACAGCATCCTCATTGACTCCTACATCACGGGTAAGCCCTTTGCTTTTTAACCCAAAGCACAATCATCGGCAAAGACAACAAAAACGTCACGAAATGGGCAAGCAGCGTGCCCAACAGGGGCAAGCAGCGTGCCCAACATGGGCAAGCACGTTGCCCCAAGTGGGCACGGGTGATGTCCAAAACATGCCCAAAACACTTTAAAACCCATTCTGACCTTTCCAAAGGATAACCCATCCTGACCTTTCCCAAAGGACAACCCATCCTGACCTTCCCAAAGGGAAGGAACAAGTTACTCTGCACCTGAACTCCAGCCCCCACCTAGCCTCCCCCGAAGGGGAGGGACAGTTACTATTGCCATTGATAAACCGTTGATAATCAGACGACTACTAACGAAAATCATGTAGCCGATGGTATCCGTCCCTCCCCTACGGGGGAGGCTAGGTGGGGGCTGATAGCAATAATCGGAGTAATCAGTTCCTTCCCTTCGGGAAGGTTAGGATGGGTTTGAGGCTAGGTGGGGGCTGAGACAGTATGCGGAGTAATAACACTGACACCGCCAGGAAAGGGAGTGTGTCAACACTCTCAAATCCCAATAAATCCATAATGGAATCCAAGTATCATTGGCCAAATTAAATCAAAAAATAGATCCGTGAAAGACCAATCCGTGAATCTCTGTGCAATCCGTGTTTCATTTTTTTGATTTGTGTCCACGCCGAAGGCTGGGGACACAACAGCAACATGGAATAAATATTTCGGTGAGCACCACTAAAACACGGAATGACAATATCAATGAGAATATAGTGTCCATCAGCCTGCGGCGATGGACAAAAATTTAAACACGGATGACACAGAGGACACGGATTTGGCTTTTCACTGATTTTTTAGTTGACAAATGGTTATTGGATTATTATCGGGATTTTCATGGATTCGCGAGTGCTTGTTGCACTCCCTTTTCCTTAGCCAATACTAACTACTCTGAATACTACCGTCAGCCCCCACCTAACCTCCCCGAAGGATAACCCATCCTGACCTTCCCAAAGGGAAGGAACAAGTTACTCTGCACCTGGACTCCAGCCCCCACCTAGCCTCCCACGTTGGGGAGGGAATGATTACTATAGAGTACTGATTTGCAAACCATCCAGACAATTACCAGATGGTTTTTGCGCATACTAAAATGCGGAAGTATCTGTAATTCAGACACTTCCGCACTCTCGACCAGATGGTTGACGATTTATCTAAAAAATTTCGTTATATTTGATTTATAGCTGAGCCAGCTCTACTACCTTGTCAACAGCGGCAGAAAGACCGTCGACGTTCTTTCCTCCGGCTGTGGCGAAGTGAGGCTGACCGCCACCGCCACCCTGAATCAGTCTGGCAGCCTCGCGGATAACCTTACCGGCATTGAAGCCATGATCGCTGACGAGGTCGTCGGTAGCCATGACGGTGAGCAACGGCTTGTTGTCATGCTTGCTGCCGATGACGCAGAGCATATTCTCCGGCTGTGCGGCACGGAGCTTGAAGGCGAGGTCTTTGGCTGCCTCCGGAGTCATCGGCAACACGCAGGTAACGACCTTCACGCCGCCAAACTCACGAGCCTGCTGTAAAAGACGCTCCTTGGCACGCTCCACTGCCTCAGCCTGGAACTTCTCGATGCTCTTCTTCATAGCCTCGTGCTCCTCGATGTATTTGCCGATTACGGTCTGCAGGTCCTTGGCATTATGGAAGAGAGCCTTGATAGCCTTCATGCTGTCCTCCAGGTCGTACATCATCTGCTCGCAGGCAGCGCCTGTCTTAGCCTCGATACGACGGATGCCGGCGGCAACGCTGCTCTCGGAAACGATCTTCAGCATACCGATGCGACCGGTGCTGTGGGCATGGATACCACCACAGAACTCAACACTCGGACCAAACTGCACCACGCGGACCCTGTCGCCATATTTCTCACCGAACAATGCTATAGCACCGAGCTGCTTAGCCTCCTCGATAGGCACGTCGCGATGATCCTGCAACGGGATGTCCTGACGGATCATATCGTTGACGATACGCTCAGCCTGACGGATTTCCTCGTCAGTCACCTTCTGGAAATGAGCGAAGTCGAAACGCAATGTGTCCGGCGACACGAACGATCCCTTCTGCTCCACGTGGTCGCCGAGCACCTGCTTGAGGGCATAGTCGAGAAGGTGGGTTGCAGTATGGTTGGCAGCACTCGCCTCACGCTTGTCGGTATCGACGCAAGCCATGAATTCAGCCTCGACGTTCTTTGGCAGAGCCTTCACGATATGCACAGACTGGTTGTTCTCACGCTTGGTGTCGGTGATGGTGATGGTCTCCTCCTCGTTTACGAGGACACCGGTGTCGCCCACCTGACCACCCATCTCGCCATAGAACGGAGTGTTGTCGAGAACGAGTTCAAAGTATGTGTTCTTCTTCTGCGTCACCTTGCGATAGCGCAGGATGTGACATTCATATTCAGTATAGTCGTAGCCCACGAACTGCTGCTCGCCCGGACGAACCTCAATCCAGTCGCCGTTTTCCACAGCTGCCGCATTGCGGGCACGCTCCTTCTGCTTCTGCATCTCTACGGCAAACTGCTTCTCGTCTACGGTGACGCCGCTCTCACGACAGATAAGCTCCGTGAGGTCGAGAGGGAATCCGTAGGTGTCGAAGAGACGGAACGCCTGTGTGCCGTCGAGCTCTGTCTTGCCGGCAGCCTTCACAACCTCGATGGCGCTGCTGAGCATGTTGATACCGTTGGAGAGAGTGCGCAGGAACGACTCCTCCTCCTCTTTTATCACCTTGGTGATGAGTTCGCGCTGGGCTGCAAGCTCAGGGAATGCTCCGCCCATCTCCTGTACCAATACCGGCACGAGACGGAAGAGGAACGACTCCTTCTGGCCCAGGAAGGTGTAGGCATAACGCACGGCACGGCGAAGGATGCGGCGGATGACGTATCCTGCCTTGGCGTTGCTTGGCAGCTGACCGTCGGCAATAGAGAATGCCACGGCACGTAGGTGGTCGGCAACGACGCGCATAGCCACATCAACTTCCTCTGTCTCGCCGTATTTCAGGCCAGAGAGAGTGCTGATTTCCTTTATGATAGGCTGGAAGATGTCGGTGTCGTAGTTAGAATGCTTGCCCTGCAGAGCGCGCACGAGTCGCTCGAAGCCCATACCGGTATCGATGACGTGCATCGGCAGCGGTTCGAGAGAGCCGTCGGCCTTGCGGTTGAACTGCATGAACACGATGTTCCAGATCTCAATCACCTGTGGGTCGTCCTTGTTTACGAGTTCGCGTCCCGGTGTCTTTGCCTTCTCCTCCGGAGTGCGGGAGTCGAGATGAATCTCAGAGCAAGGACCGCAAGGACCTGTGTCGCCCATCTCCCAGAAGTTGTCGTGCTTGTTGCCATTGATGACATGGTCGGCAGGCACATGCTTGAGCCAGAAGCCGGCTGCCTCATCGTCGCGAGCGAGTCCCTCCTCGGGAGAGCCCTCGAACACTGTGACGTAGAGGTCGTTCGGATCGAGATGAAGCACGTCGACGAGGTATTCCCATGCGTAGTCGATGGCGCCCTCCTTGAAGTAGTCGCCGAAGCTCCAGTTGCCGAGCATCTCAAACATGGTGTGGTGGTAGGTGTCGTGGCCCACTTCCTCGAGGTCGTTGTGCTTGCCGCTCACGCGCAGACACTTCTGTGTGTCGGCACGACGGCGTGGCTCCGGCTCGCGGGTGCCGAGGATAATGTCTTTCCACTGGTTCATACCTGCATTGGTGAACATCAGCGTAGGGTCGTCTTTGATGACCATTGGCGCTGACGGTACAATAACGTGTCCCTTCGACTCGAAGAATTTCTTGAATGAGTCGCGGATTTCATTTGCTGTCATCATCGTATTCTTGTTTCTTTAATAATATTTCTTTTTGACTCTGTTGCTAAGGGCACAGGAAAAGGGCAATGATATTGCCGGGAGTTCTTGCCCATGCCGCTTACCTATTGATATAATCGGCAAAATTAAAAAAAATATGATAAACAGCCAAATTATTTGTTATCCTTGTGTTTTTTAGCGTGTTATAAGCCACGGATGTTGACGAAACAGAAGAAAATTATTATCTTTGCCGAAGAAAGTATATAATATGGCACTTAACACGGAAAAGAAACTGAAACTGTATTACTCCATCAAGGAGGTGGCAGAGATGCTGGGCGTCTCTGAAAGCATGTTGCGCTTCTGGGAAAAGGAGATTCCGATGATAAAACCCAAGACCACGGGCAACAATATCCGACAGTATACGGAGCAGGACATCGAGAATATCAAGGTGGTATACAATCTGGTGAAGGTGCGTGGCTTCAAGCTTGCCGCCGCCCGCAAGATGTTGAAGGAACAGAAGAATGCCGTAAGCTCCGACACCAAGGTGCTGGAGACGCTCATAAAGCTGCGCGACCAGCTGCAGGAAATGAAGAAGCAGTTCGACTACCTTACGTAATGCCGGATTTAACCCAAAACGGTGATCAAGGGGACTGCGGAATAAATTACGGGATATAATTAAGGAAAAAAAAGAAATAGAAAACAAGTAGGGACGATCGGGCTCGAACCGATGACCTCTGCAATGTGACTGCAGCGCTCTAAACCAACTGGGCTACGCCCCTGTGTTTCTATTACCGGCACAAAAGTACACTAATTATTTGAACCGACAAAATAATTTGCACTTTTTATACTTTCACGATAAACTATCAGAATTATTTTTCTAATCCCATAACAAAATTCCATCTCGTTGAACATTCTTATAAAAGGGGGACATTTTATTGCTGTCCCATTCTTTCTGAGTATACATTACAGGTGAGATATTTTCACCGATTTCCCATCCCAACGAAGTCAGCGGGTAAGTTATCGTGTCATAATCAGAAGGTTCCAACACGTCTTTATTCAATATGACCAAAATATCCCAATCACTTCCTGGGTGCGCTGTGCCACGCGCTTGCGAACCGAAGAGAAATGCTTTTCCTCCCATCGGCATATTATTCTTCAAGCTACGACGAATATCATCTAATATTGTTTTATTGTCCATACGCCCAATCATAATATCACAATTCAATGCACAAATATACGAAGAAATATAAAGCAATCAAAGAAAGTATCAAAAAAAATGCCAAGCCCACTGAAGGACTTGGCATATATTCTATCTGTCGGAAACGACAGATGAGTTTCAACAGATTCGCTTATTACTTAACGAACTTCTTGCCGTTCTGGATAGCGATGCCCTTGAAGTTAGAGCTTACGCGCTGACCAGCGAGGTTGTAGATAGGAGCATTAGCATTAGCCTCTGGAGCAACAACGTTGCTGATGCCGTTAACATCACCGCTAGCATCGAAAGCAAGACCGCAAAGCATGATCTTAGAACCAGATACCCAGAAGAAGTATGTGTTGCCTGGCTCAACATCGTAAGCGAGAGCTGCGTAAACGTCAGCGTCTGTTACAGTCTGCTCAGCGTTCAGACCACCGTCAGCTGTGATGTACTGACCCCATACGTCTGTAGCATAATCGCCCATAGCAGCGAAGTCAAGCTCCTCATTCTCGATAACAGTGTTAGGAACCTTAGCAGTCCAGATCTTCTTGTTCTTACCATACTTTGCAGCAACGTATACCTTACCAGCAACAGCAGGTGTGAACTCTACGTGAGCAGAAGTAGAACCAGCCTTGTCCAAAGAAGCGTCAACACCGTTTGTACCACCCTGGATGTAAGCCTTAGAGAAAGTCTTGCCCTGTGACACGAAAGTCTCAGCTGTAGCAGGATCGCTCTTTACTGTCCAGTTAGCACCACCGTCGAGAAGAACAACCTTGGCGTTCTGAATCTCTGTAGCAACAACTGTAGGCTCACCTGCGTTTACAACTACCTGATCAACAGCAGCTGTAGAAGGAACTGCATTCCACTGACCCTGTGCGTTAGCACATACTGCCATAAACATAGCAGCTACGAAAAGTAAACTCTTTTTCATAATTTGTTTTGTTTTTAAGTTATTAATAAAATTGATTTTTTTGGTTCAAGTCCATCGCTGGATTTATGATATCCAGCAATGGACTCGGATTATTATCACATTGTCGTTATATATTCAGAATCTTACTCACCAGCCTTCACAGCCTTGATAGTGTAGCGCTTGGCAGAGCTTGTGGCATTGAACTTGAACTTTGAGCTGAGAGTGGTGTAGACAGTAAGGGAATTACCCTCTATCACTCCACCTGTGTTTCTTGCTGCAGCAGCAGAACCGTTTCCGAATGTGTAACGGTTTTCACCAGCCTTGGCAACGTTGAACACAGCCTCCTGGTCCATTTTCAATGTAGCGGAAGCAATCTTCACTGTGAGGGCCTGAGTGTTTTCAGCCTCAAACTTGCTGATTGAGACAACAACATCAGAAGCCTTCTCGTTTCCGTCTTCGTCATAAATAGAACCCTGGAAAGTTCCACCTACGAGAACAGATGCATCGGTGCGTGTCACTGGTTCGTCATCATCGTCGCATGCAGCGAATGTGAGCGAGAAGAGAACACCAAGCATCAAAAACAATATACTTTTCAGTTTCATTTTCTTTTCTGTTTTAATTCGGTTAATAATGAAGCAGGATTATTCTGCATCGCTTTCCTCTGCTGTGCTGTGTGTGCGGAAGCCAGGGTTCTGGTCGGCAGCAGTGATACCAGAGTTGATCTGTATCTCATTCTCAGGAATTGGACGCAGCCACTTGATCTGACCGTCGTTACCTGTCATGTTGGCAACAGAAAGACCGCAATAGGTAGTGTTGTAACGAACGAGCTGATGGGTGCGGCGCAGGTCCATCCAACGGTAATATTCACCGAGAGTCTCACGCATACGCTCGTCGAGGATCACATCCAGCTTGTTGATAGTCAATCCGTAGCTGTCGGTCTGTCCGAATGAAACGTATCCACCGGCATCATTGTAGCCCCAGTCGTAGCGCTTGTAGTCGCTGAATGAGCCAAGATAAGAAGCGTGTGAACGAGTACGAACGGCGTTGAGATACTTCAGAGAGTTTGCATCGTCGCCTGCCATCAGATAAGCCTCTGCAGCAACGAGATAGATCTCGCTGGCGTTGAGCAATACTACATCGCGGTAGTCACCGCCCGACTGTTTGCAGTCGCTGGTAGTGTTCTTGTCGTCGAACTTGCGTACTGGAGGCAGACATCCGATCTTCTGGATTGCAGAAGAGAATGGCTGTGTGAAAGTGGCAGAGTTCTTTGCATCGTAAGAACCGTCTGCGGCATAAGCCTTGCAAGTGGAATTCTCAGCAACCTTGAACACCTTGGTCTGACTCTTCATGCCAGTGGTAACGAACTGTGCAGCGTGGGCTGTGCAATAAGCCTCAATCTCAGAATCCTCTGTATACCATGGGAAATACTTGAACGCGATAGAGAGATTAGCCTTCTCAGCATCAGTAGCATTGTAGAATGCCCAATAGCCCTGCTTGCTCCAGTTGCTTTCATTCCCGTCGTAACCATATACTGTGGTCATGAAAGTTCCTTCGAAGCGGTCGTCGCCCTTGTCGAAAGCGTAGTAAACACGCTCTGTAGGACAGAGCTCGCTCTTCACACCCTTCACACCCAGAGTGTTTGAACCCATATAGAGAGCAAAGTTGTGCTGCTGGTCGTGACCACCAGTCACTTTGTCGGATGAAGTGGCACGGTCGTACTGGATTGAGAACAGAGTCTCGGCGTTGGTGCCCTTCTCATTGTTGTCAAAATCCCATTTCTTGTCGAATGACTGTGTCAAAGGAACTGCATCTGCAACCTCAGAAGCATATTTTGCAGCCTCTGTGAAATACTCAGTGCTGTTCACGGTGTATGTACCGTTCTTTGCATCATTGACAGTTGTCTGCAAGTCCCATCCTGCTGCGAGGTAAACCTTGGCAAGGAGAGCCTTGGCACCGATAACGCTGGCACGTCCTCTGGCATCCTTCTCAGAACTTACGCTCTCGAGATTGCCGTTGGCGATGATTTCCTTCAGGTCAGCAATGACGTTGGCATAAACCGTAGCGAGGTCTGTGCGAGGATAGTTTGTGCTTGCCGACTCGATATAGTCAGTGATGTATGGCACTGAACCGAACTGCTGTGTAAGGATGTAATAGCAATAGTCGCGCACGAAACGAGCCTGGTCGTTCAGCTTGTCGTCCTTGCAATACTTCAACACGCAGTTGGCATAGTTGATGGCAGCGTATGTTCTTTTATAAAGATTCGTCACATCCTCGTTGTCGGAAGAATACTGATACGACTGCAATACAGGAGCCGATGCATTCTGCCCTACGGTATAGAGGTCTGTACCCTGACAGAACACCTTAGGATCGCTGTATACATCACGCAGAGCATAATATGCATTGTTAAGCTGCTGGTTCCAACCTGAGATGTCAGAGAACTGGCTTTCAGGTGTTACAGTACTTTTATTGTCTGTATCCAAGAAATCAGAACAGCTGGACAAACCAGCCACAGTGGCCAATCCGAGGGCAGACATTATGATAAACTTTTTCATTTTGCTTCTTTGTTTAAAATGTTATTAGAACTTAATGCTTGCACCAATCTGATATGTCACTGTGCTTGGACCATCATTCTTCTTGGCTGCATCAGCCCACTCAGGATCGAATCCCTTGTACTTGGTGAATACGAATGGGTTTGTAATGTTAACATAAAGACGGAGATACTGGCAGCCCCATGACGAGAGCAACTTCTTAGGGAATGTGTAGCCAAGAGTGATGTTCTTGACCTTCCAGTAAGAAATCTTGTCTACAGCGAGTGCGTTGTATACGTTCTTCTCATAAGATGCAGAACCGGCACCGTTGTTGGTGATAGAGCTGTTTGTGAATGGGAATGAACCATAGTGAGTTGTCTCCTGGTATACAGGGTTGATGTATGTACCATCAGCGTTCACACCGTCGCAGTCGATAAGTGTTCCAGCAGGGATGTAGTAATCCATTGCAATCTTGTTCCATCCACGGTAAGCATAATCGTATGTATCAGCCAATGTGTTTGAGTATACCGTGAAGTTCTGCTTTGTATAGATAGAGAATGAGAAATCCCAATCCTTATACTGCAGAGTAGAAGAGAAGTTACCTGTCCAAGAAGGATCCTGGCAACCGAGAATCATCTTGTCGTCAGCGT
>CAVBFA010000028.1:10355-25214 GCA_963594595.1 Oscillibacter sp.
ATCCTTGATGATAGGCATACCCTCTGACCAGCCGTATACCTTGTGGTAGTAGTCGCAAGAGCGAACCTGCTCACCTGGAGTGAAACCTGCATTAACAGCAGCATCGTTGTTAGGAACAGTGATGTTCTTGTCTGAAACGATACCATCCCACTTGTACAGGTAGAGAGAGTTCATTGGAGAACCTACGAACAAAGAAGATGTGATTGGATTGTCTGCATCGATGATCTTGTTCTCACCGTTGATCTTCTTCACCTTGTTGATGTTGCGGGCGAAGTTGAAGCTTGTGGTCCAGTACCAGTCCTTGGTCTGGATGTTCACTGTGTTCAAGGCGAACTCGATACCACGGTTCTGCACCTCACCAACGTTGTCCCAAAGTTTGCCGCCACCAGAAACCAATGGAAGGTCTCTCTTATAGAGCAGGGATTCAGATGTCTTTGAATAGAGGTCGATAGATCCGTTGATTCTGTTGTTGAGGAATCCGTAGTCGATACCGAAGTTGGTTTCATAAGATTTCTCCCACTTCAAGTCAGCGTTGATGACACCGCTTGGGTAATAGCCGTTGGCAACGACAGAACCGAAAGCATAGATGTTTGGACCAGAAACACCAACAGAGTTGTAATGTCCGCTCACGGTGTTGTTACCAGTCACACCATAGCTCAAACGAAGCTTCAGGTTGTCAATCCATGAGATGTTCTTCATGAAGTCTTCCTCAGAGATACGCCAAGCAAGAGCTGCTGATGGGAACCAGCCCCAACGAGAGCCTTTCAGGAACTTTGAAGAACCGTCGGTACGTACTGTACCTGTGAACATATACTTGCCTTTGTAAGAATAGTTCAGACGCAAAGCGTATGACATCATTGTCTCTTCCCAGTATGCTGTACCTGTACCGATACCACTATCCTTCGGGTCCTTCTCATAAATAGTACCTGTATATATATTATACCACTTTGTACCTGTCATGATAGAACCTGCATCAGTAGAAGTTCTGCCAATCTGGCTGTACATTCTGTCGGAAGAAGTCATAGTGAACAATCCCATAGCGCTCAGAGAGTGGTCACCGAAAGTCTTGTTGAAGTCAATCTGGTTGTCCCAAGTCCAGTCCTTGCGGGTGTACTCCTCGTGAGAAGCACTCTCTGTACGAGAACCGCTCGAAGCTGTATACTCACCAGTGCGTGAGTTCACGTAGTTTGGAGAGAATGTGGTCTTGAATGACAACCACTCCACCGGTTTCAACTGTACGTAGATGTTACCAAGCACACGGAAAGTGTTTGACTCCTTTGAGTCGTCACGCAGATAAATGAGAGGGTTAACGGTATCAGTGAACTGATTTGCCTTTGTTCCCATTGACTCAAAGTTACCTGGTTTCACGTTGAAGCTACCGTCAGAAGCGTAAGGACGGGCGAACGGCACCTGGCGGAACGCATCCTTTACGGCATCATCTGAAGCCAACTGGTTTTCTGTGTAAGCGAGGTTCAGGGTGAAACCTGCAGAGAGATATTTGTTAATCTTGCTGTCAACACTACCCTTCATGTTGTAACGGTTCTGGAGGTCGTTCTTGTATACTCCCTCCTCACGGTTGTAACCCACTCCGAAGTGATAGTGTGTATTCTTTGAAGAACCGTTTACGGCGAGAAAATGGTTCTGCTTCTGACCGTCCTGTGTAACGAGGTCTGGCCAGTTGTAGCCCTCACCATTGTTCAACATATTTTTCATTACAGAAGTTCCGTCCTCTGTATCGGCAAGCATACCCTGCAGGAAGTCCTGCTGAGTCATCTTCCATGTTGGCTGGGCAACGGTAGCAATACCGTTTGCGACCTGTCCAGAAGAGAGGAACTGAGAGAAACGCCACTTGTAGAACTGGTCGGTGTTCATATAGTCAGGCATACGGGCAATTTTTGATACGCCATAGTATCCGTCGTATGAGATAGAAACTTTCTCCTCGCTCTTTCCGGCGAGAGTAGAACCGCTCTTTGTAGTAACGATAACTACACCGGCTGTGGCACGTGAACCGAAGATAGCTGTAGATGAAGCATCCTTCAAGATGTCCATACGCTCGATGTCCTGAGTGTTCAGGAAACCGATGTCCTCACAGATAACGCCGTCGACAACATAGATAGGCTTTGAAGTACCCTCGATAGAAGACTTACCACGGATCTGGATGTTGAAGTCAGAACCTGCACGGCCTGAAGTCTGTGTGATCTGTGCGCCAGGAACAGAACCCTGCAATGCCTCCATTGCACTTGTAGTACCCTTGGCAGCAAGTTTTGCACCATCAGCAGAAGATACAGAACCGGTGAGGTCGCTCTTCTTCATCGTACCGTAACCTACAACGACAACCTCATCGAGCTGAGCATTGTCTTCCTGCAATACGATATTGATAGTTGAAGAGTTTCCGAGAGTAATGGTCTGCTCTTTGTAACCAATGTAGGAAACCTTTACCTTAGAAGAAGGAGATGCATTGGGGATAGAGAAATTACCATCAATGTCGGTGATGGAACCTGGTTTGCCGTCGACAAACACAGTAACACCAATCAATGGCTCTCCGCTTGCATCCTTCACTGTACCCGTGACCGTCTTCTGGGCAAATGCCGTAAGACAAACCATAGGCAATACTGAAGCCGTCAAGGCTCTTCTGAATTGTAAATGCATAAATGTTATTTTTTGATTTATTAGTTAGTAGCAATCTCCTTGTAGTGTACCAGTCTGTGTGCTTCCCGAGCACATCTCCTACACATATTATAATATGTGGGGCAGTAGTTGTTTCATCTTCTTTTCTGGCACCCCTGTGCCGTTTCCGTTATGGAACGGTATAGTTTGTTTCGGTGCAAATATATATAGTTTTCTTTAAAACGCAAAACTTTAGCAAAAGTTTTTTATTTTTAAGACTGAGATTTAACGTTAATCGGTCATCTGAGACTGGCTGGCAATAGAAATGACAATCTATCTTGCTGTCAGACTCAGATGACCGATCTGGGTTTAATGTATGACCGATACCATCAGTTTAATGGTATGACCGATATCATCAGTTTAATGGTATATGTGCAAAAAATCTTTTAGTAATGGTGAAAGAATAACTTGATCAGACATTCGGTATCCAACCGCCATTCTGTCTGAACACATTCTCAAGCGTCACCTTTGCCGCCTCTTTTTTTGTGAGCTGGCGTGTCCATGCCGCACGTTCTTTGGTGGCAGCTCCCTCGCCATGGTTGTCATACTCGCAGTAGCGTGTGGTCTTCTCGTTCTGCGTATTGCTCCAGTTGTGCCATCCTACGGGCAGGATATGCTTGCCGAGCTGACAGTTCATGAACAGGGTGTGGGCGTAGGGACGCCACGGACGACCGAGATATACCTTGCTGACTCCCTCTGCTGCTACAATCTTGCAGCGGTTGAACACATAGCCATACTCCACGTCCTGCGGGGTGGAAGCGGCGGTGATATAGGAGTCGGTACGGCTTAGGATGGTGCAGTTTTCAAACCATGCCGTTGACGGACCGAAGATGAAGTCTGTGGTTCCCTCGATGTGGCAGTCTTTGAAATAGAGTCGTGTGTTAATGCCTCCGGTATATACCGTATCTTGGTTGCCGAGGATCCGACAGTTCACAAACGCGAGGCGGTCGCCCTGAGTGTGGAGCGCCACTGCCTGTCCGAGTCGAGCAGCATTGTTTTCTATCGTTATGTTGCGGAATGTTATGCCGTTGCCGTCCACACGCACGGTGTAGGTGCGGAAGGTGCCCATCTTGCGGTCGGTGCCGGGAATGAACACATTGGCATGGTCGTCGTAGGTTATTATTGTATTGTCTCTGTCTTCGCCGCATATCTCAATATTGGTGAGCCATGACGGCAGGATGAGTTTTTCCTTGTAGGTGCCTTTCTTCACGAATATCACCTTGTGGTATTCCATGAATGCCCTGCACACCTCAATGGCGTCGTCGATATTGCGGAACTCTGCCGTTCCGTCGCGAGCCACGAAGATAGTGTCGGGATTGTCGTATTTGTTTGCCGCATTGACAGCCAGCGTTCCCGCAAGGGCGAGAATAAGGGATAGAAGTAATTTTCTCATTTTGATTGATTAGTTTTAAATTAGTAGTTTATCTTGAAAGTTATCCTGGAAACCATAAACGTCCATTATGCCGACGTTGGAATTATGGTTACCAGGATACTGATATAGTCATTTTATCCGAAAACTCGGAAGTTGGGTATATTGCATCAAACCGTCTGGTTCACTTCCTGCACACCGTCGATGGTCTTCAGTCCGTTCATCACGGTCTCCACATCGCTGCGGTCGTGGATGAGCAGTTCGAAGACTCCGGCAAAGATGCCTTCGTCGCAAGAGATGGTGACCTTGTGGATATTCACATCGAACTGGTCTGAGATGACCTTCGTCACTTCGTTGAGCATACCGATACGGTCGATTCCCTTCAACGATATGGTGGCATCGAAGAGCAGCTGGCGCTTCATGTCCCATTTGGCGTCGAGAATTCTGTTGCCATAGCTTGACTTGAGCTTAGAAGCCACCTTGCATGAGCGTTTGTGTATCTCGATGTGGTTCTTGCCGTCGATAAATCCAAGCACGTCATCGCCTGGAATAGGATGGCAACAGGGTTTGAAGATGTATGTATTGATGTTGTTGTCAGTGATGTAGATCGGTTTCTTGCGGTTGAAATTCTCCGGCACGACTGCATATCCCTTGGAAGTAGCACTCTGCTGTTTCTCTACATCATCTTTCTTCTTGCCGAGGAACGGCACATACTTGCGCCATCCACGGGAAGTCTCACTCTTCTTGTTGTTCTTGCCCTGCAGCTCGTCGAGATCCTGGTCGCCCAGGATGATGGTTTTCTCGCCCAATGCCTGGAGCAGCTGCTCGTGTTTCTCCACTTCATGCAGAGCGCAGAGCTTGTCCATCACGGCGAAGGTGAGTTCCATAGAATTGCGCTTGAGGAACTCGTCGAGAATCTCCTCGCCGCGTTTCTGCACTTCCCTACCCTCTCGGCGCAGGATTCCCTGAATCTTGGTCTTCGCCTTTGCCGTAGACACAAAGTTTATCCACGACGGCTGCACATGCTGAGAGTTTGAGGTAAGAATCTCCACCTGGTCGCCACTTTTGAGTTTATGGCTGAGAGGCACGAGCTTGTGGTTCACCTTCGCTCCGATACAATGGCTTCCGAGGAAGGTATGGATCTGGAAGGCGAAATCGAGTGCCGTGCATCCTGCCGGCATGGTCTTGATTTCTCCCTTCGGAGTGAACACGAAGATTTCTGATGCGAAGAGGTTCAGTTTTATGGTGTCGAGGAAGTCCATGGCGTCCGGCTGCGGGTCGTCGAGGATTTCCTTGATGGTGCGCAGCCAGTTGTTCAGCTCGCCCTCATCCTCAGAGATTTCCTTGGCTCCATTGCCGTCAACTCCGTCTTTGTATTTCCAATGTGCGGCGAAGCCCTGCTCCGCCATCTCGTCCATGCGCTCCGAACGGATCTGCACCTCTATCCATTTTCCCATGTTGCTCATCAGAGTGACATGGATTGCCTGATAGCCGTTTGCCTTCGGGTGGTTAACCCAGTCGCGCAGACGGTCGGGGTGTGACTTGTATATCTTGTTGAGTGCCACATAGATGCGGAAGCATTCGTCCACCTCCTCGTCCTTGTCTTTCGGCTTGAAAATTATCCTCACGGCAAGGATGTCGTAAATCTGGTCGAACGACACGTTTTTCTGCATCATCTTGTTCCAGATGGAGAACGGACTCTTCACTCGTGCCTTGATGGTGTATTCGATGCCCATCTTGTCGAGTGTCTCACGGATAGGCTTCGTGAAATTGTCGAAGAGGGTGTCGCGTGATGCCTGAGTGCTGGCGAGCTTCTCTTCTATCTGCGCATATTTCTCCGGGTGTTCGAACTTGAAGCTGAGGTTCTCCAGCTCTGTCTTGATATTGTTCAGTCCGAGACGGTTGGCAAGTGGTGCATATATATATAAGGTCTCGCCGGCAATCTTGTAGCGTTTGTTTGGCGGTTGTCCGTCGAGCGTGCGCATATTGTGCAGACGGTCGCATATCTTGATTAGGATGACACGGATGTCGTCGCTCATCATCAGCAGCAGTTTCTTGAAGTTCTCTGCCTGTGCCGATGCCTGCGAACCGAAGATTCCTCCTGAAATCTTGGTCAGTCCGTCTACAATCTGGGCGATTTTCGGACCGAACATGTTCTGGATGTCCTCCACCGTATAGTCGGTGTCCTCCACCACGTCGTGGAGCAGTGCCGCACTGATACTCGTTGACCCGAGTCCCATCTCCGAGCATGCTATCTGTGCCACCGCTATGGGGTGCATGATATATGGCTCGCCGGAGAGTCGGCGCACTCCCTTGTGGGCCTGACGTGCGAAGTTGAAAGCCTTCGTTATGATGTCCACTTTCTTTCTGTGGCGCGATGCGAGATAACTGTCGAGCAGATGCTTGAAGGCATCATCTACCATTTTAGCATCAGCAGCCTCTCGCTCCTGGTCTGTAAGTTTCTGTTCACCCATGATAATGCGAATTAAAGAGTTAACGGTTGTATGCTGTCATCACTTCACCTTTATCTTCTTGCCGGCACGTATGTTGCTGCCCTTTATACCATTGAGCTTGCGCAGCTTGCTCACGGTGGTGTGGTTTCTCTCGGCTATCTCAGAGAGAGTGTCGCCGTTTCTCACTGTCACACTCTTGCCTTTCTTGCCTTTCTTGCCTTTCCTGCCTTTAGACTTCTTAGATGAGCGACTGTATCCGTTCTTCGAGTATGTATGTTTCGAAGATGTGTAGCGGGGCTGTGTCTGCTCGTCCACCTCAACGAGTGAACGGCGTGTGAAGAGCTGGTCTGCCTGGTAGTTGCTGATGGAGTCTTCGTTGCTGATAAACGAATTGACCACCGAAATAGGCAGACGGAGCACTGATGGTTTGGAGTTGCCGTTAACGATGTCGCGGCGATACTGCGGATTGAGCGCACGAAGTTCTTCGAGGTTCACTCCACACACATCGGCTATCTGCTTCAGGTGTATGTCGCGAGTCACTACCACGGTATCGGTCTTTGCCGGCAATGTGGTGCGCATCGGACAGATATTGTGTTCACAATAATAGTTCATCACATAGTTTGCTGCGATGAATGCCGGCACGTATCCCTTTGTCTCACGCGGCAGATAGGGATAAATCGTCCAGTAGTCGGCCTCTCCGCCGGCTCTCTGTATCGCCTTGCGCACATTCTGCGGTCCGCAGTTGTATGCAGCGATGACAAGACTCCAGTCGCCATAGATTTTATATAGGTCGCGCAGATAGCGGGCGGCGGCATAGGATGCCTTGACTGGGTCGCGGCGCTCGTCAACGAGAGAGTTTATCTCCAGTCCATACTGTTTGCCTGTGGATGGCATGAACTGCCACAGTCCGGCTGCTCCCACTCTGGATGTAGCCTTAGGGTTGAGTGCCGATTCTATAACCGGCAGGTATTTCAGTTCCAGCGGAATGTCGTATGCCGACAGGGCATCCTCGAATATCGGCATATAGAAATTCGACGCTCCGAGCATATAGCTCACCGAACGGCGCAGACGACCGGTGTAGCGGTCGATGAATTTCTGCACGATGTCGTTGTATGGCATCTCCATGATATTCGGCAGACGCTTCAGACGGTCTACGTAGACCTCCGGCTCATAGGTGCGGTTTTCGTCGCGGTAGTTGCAGTCGTCGTCCACCTTCAGGTATTTCTGTGAGTAATACTCCTGCAGGAGGTCGTCGAACTCAGTGTCCATAGACTCAGGCACGTCGATCACTTCTTCACGGCCATCCTTGTCTTTCACTGTTATCTCATTGTCATTTACATCTTGTGCGAACATCTGTAACCCGCTGCCCAACAGCAGAGATGCCGCCAATACTATAACTCTGTTTTTAAATATCATTACTTAATCAAATTGTTTCTTTTTTTAATTCAAATACTGCAAGATCCATGCTCATGCCGAATTGTCAGAAATTGAGCGAGCACTGCAGTCCGAGCGCCGACGACTTCAGTGGATTTGCCGAACGGCGGTCGTTCATCACCGAAGGTTCTATCTTCAGGCTCAGGTCCTTGGATATGTCAAACTGCGACAGCGACGCATCTACATATGCGTCGATTACAGAGAGAGCGTAGACACCTATCATGCAGAAAATGCTCAGGTCGCGGTATTTGCGGTAGTAGTCCTTTCTGCGCTTGAAGAGATTCTGATATCGCTCTTTGTTATCATCCGTTATCTGCATTCCGAGATGCAGGAATTGGTTGTAGCTTTGCGTGTTGGGGTCGTCGTCCATGATGTCCATATATGCCTGCGAATAATCGCGGAACATCTGGTTGTTCCACCTCCATGCATAGATACAGCCGAGGAATCCGCCGTATACGATAGGCAGTTTCCAGTATTTACGGTTATACACCTGTCCGGCTCCCGGCAGCACTATGGCGAGCCACATGGCACGCTTGGGATCCGGGCTCCATGTAGCCCAGTCGCGCTTTGCCTTCTTCTGCTTCACGCCTACAGAGTCCACCTTATTTAATATATATATGGAATCTGCATTCAACATAGATACAGTATCCACAGCCACGGCATTCCCTGCCGCACCCAGCAACGAGTCCGGCACAGCCGTCGGCTGCGTTGCCGACGGCGCCTGCAGCTTCTCCGTCTCTGCGGCATTCACGGCAAGCATCGTCCATGCTGCCACGAGGCACATCATCATTCTATGAATGTTGCTCAACACTTCACGTTCCGCTTTTAGTCGTTCATTTTGTCGAGCGCCGCCATGATGCGCTCCAGTTCATCGGCATTGGCAAACGGGATGCTTATCTTTCCTTTTCCCTTTGGCGAACAGGTCATCTGCACCTTTGTGGAGAAGAACGAAGAGAGTCTTTCCTTCAGGGCGTTGAACTCCTCCGGGAGCTGTGTCTTCGAGGCTATCACCTTCTTGCCCACCGTCACGTCTTCGCCGCTGTTGAGCTGCTTGGCAATCTCCTCCACCTTTCTCACGGAGTATCCGTTTTTCTGTATTTCCTTGAACACCTTGATCTGCAGCGACGGTGAGTCGATAGACAACAGCGCACGCGCATGTCCCATGTCGATTTCCTTTTTCTGCAATGCCATCTGCACCTGTGCGGGCAGCTTCAGCAGTCTGAGGTAGTTGGTTATCGCCGTGCGGCTCTTGCCCACTCTTTCCGACACCTTCTCCTGTGTCATTCCCGAGTTTGAGAGCAGGTGTTCGTATGCCAGAGCAATCTCAATGGCGTTGAGATCCTCTCGCTGTATGTTCTCCACGAGCGCCATCTCCATGACGTTCTCGTCTTTTATCGTGCGTATATATGCCGGTATGGCTGTCAGCCCTGCTATCTGCGAGGCTCTCCAGCGGCGCTCTCCGGCAATGATCTGGTATCTGTCCTCAGCCACCTGTCTGAGTGTGATTGGCTGTATGATACCGATTTCGCGGATGCTGTTGGCAAGTTCCTGCAGCGCTTCCTCGTCGAATTCCCGACGTGGCTGGTTAGGGTTTGCCTCAATCTGGCTTATTTCAATTTCGTTTATCGTAGAACTGCCCTGCGGACGCACGTCGTCGGTTGAAATCAGTGCGTCGAGTCCGCGTCCGAGTGCGCTGTATCTCTTGTGTACTCCCATTATCTCGTTGCTTATGTTTGCTTATTGTTTGCTTGTTTTCTCGTTCTTGTTGATGATTTCCTTTGCCAGTGCCAGGTGGTTCTTGCTTCCTGTGGAGTCGGCATCATACAGGATGACGGGCAGGCCGTGGCTTGGCGACTCGCTGAGCTTCACGTTTCGCTGGATTACGGTCTTGAACACCAGCTCCTGGAAATGGCGCTTCACCTCGTAGTAGATCTGGTTGGCGAGGCGCAGTCTGCCGTCATACATCGTGAGCAGGAATCCTTCTATCTCAAGACGTGTGTTGAGTTTGCTCTTGATAATCTTGATGGTATTGAGCAGTTTGCTGATTCCCTCAAGGGCGAAATACTCACACTGCACGGGGATTATTACGGAGTCGGCTGCCGTGAGGGCATTGACGGTAATCAGTCCGAGCGACGGTGAACAGTCGATAAGGATATAGTCGTAATCATCACGTATAGGCTGCAGCATTCTCTTAATCACCTGTTCGCGGTGTTCGAGATTCAGCATCTCTATCTCTGCTCCCACAAGGTCGATATGGCTCGGAATGATGTCAAGTCCATCGATGTCGGTGGTATAGACAGCTTCCTTCACGTCGGCATGGTCGATGATACACTCATAGAGTGTGCAGTCCACGTCCTTGGAGTTGACTCCGAGTCCGCTGGAGGCATTAGCCTGCGGGTCGGCGTCGATGACGAGCACTTTCTTTTCAAGCGTGGCGAGCGAGGCGGCGAGATTGATGGTGGTTGTGGTCTTTCCCACACCGCCTTTCTGGTTAGCCAAAGCAATAATCTTTCCCATTTTATCCTTTTCTAATTTGTTCGGGGCCATAGCAATTCAGCCAAACCTACTGATTTGGTATAACCCAATTATTTTGCAAAGATACATAATTTGCGCCACAATCAGAGGTTTTAAACCTTTTTTCGTACTTTTTAATATGGGAAAGTGGTATTGTCGATATGGAAAAGTGGTCTTGCCAATGTGAGAAAGCGGTCTTGTCGATATGGAAAAGTAGCCTTGCCAATACGGAAAAGCGTCCTTGGAGACATCTGAAGCAATCACGGCGACAGTGAACCGGAACTGCAAATCTCACAGAAAACGGACTGCCACATACTCCCCCGCCATGGTATTCCAACACCCGATAATGACACTTGAAAATGTCAAATCTTTATATTCCTGAGAAAAAGACAGCACTTTCTGCGTATTTATCTGTTAACGATAGTTAATGTTAACATTTCGTTGCAAATTACAAATAAATTGTTATACTTTTGCACGTGTCAATAAACAAATTATTGATTTAGACAGGATAATTGTTATAAGTTGTAACTGAACAACCAATACTAATTTAAAAGTTTTGCTAATGAAGAATGTTATTCTCTACAGTCTACCACTCATGGTAGCAGGCAGTATCTTTTGTTCTACGGCAAATGCGGCAAACTCTGTTGCAGCAGACCAGAAGAACCAGGTGGCAAGTGAACTTGTAAAGAGTCTGAAAGCCAAAAGGCATCTCGCCCCGAGAACGGGAGTGATGGGTTTCAAAAACTGTACGGCAAACATCGCGAAGGTCAATTCCAACAAGCCATTCGCACAGTTGCAAACGCCTGTTCTGAATTTCCTTAGCGATGAGGACGGCAACGTATGGTATTACACTCAGGAATCGACTTATAGGGATGGCAGTTTCGGAGCTGCAATAAGCAAGTCGACAATAAACGTCTACGACAACAACCACGAGCAGGCTGGCACGCTGACCGTAGAGATTCCTGACGACATGACGGTAAACGCCATCACCCCTTACGGAACGATAACGAAGAAATTCTTCGACCTCAACGACAAGGACTCTGAAGTTCTCGTGGAACTCCATGAGGTGGGAAATGTGGAAAACAATTTCCAGGGCAAATACCACACACAGGTATATCATCTCGACGGTACGAAGAGCATGGAATTCGAGGGTGCCGGAGTGTTCCTGAGCATCAAGAAGAACTCATGGTCGAAATACCAGCGCTTCGTGCTGACAAGCAAGAAAGTGGAGGCGTCGGAAGACAGGACCGATGAGTCGGGCAACCCATTAATGGTCGACATGGCATATATCGACATCTACAAACCTGCATCATGGGGCAAGGACCCTGAAGTGGAGCACACATTCAAGCAGGACCTGGAATACACATACTACGGCAACGACGAGATGCCGATAACGATTTACAACGTTGACGGCGAACCATATTATGTGCTGGCCCACTACTCCAAGATATACGACTCCGGACAAGAGAGCGAAGACACGGATTTCTTCGTGCCTACAAAGGACAACAGCTATATCATCAAGACTTTCGACAAGAACTACAACATCGTAGACGATCTCGACATCCCTATCGAACCGGCTTCTGACACCGATTTCCGAATGGTGCAGATAGGAAACTTCGCCGACATGAGCGTGACGAAAGACCTGTTCGACGACACCGACAATCTGGCTTATGTCCTGACATACTGCGACATGACGACAAAGGTGGACGACTACAGGTATAAGTTTGTGGCTTTCGACAACAAGGGAAACAAGATCAAGGATATCTGCGACGGCGTGTACAAAACATGGTTCAAGCTGAACTCCATCGACGGCACTGAAGACCAGATGGCCTTCATGCAGTATATCGACGACGACGAGACGATGCAGCAGGTCAAGATTGTGAACATACCATCGGGCGAAAACAACATCACGATGCCTGACCACATCGACGGCAAGCTCATCAGCACGGTGATGAACCGCTACGGAACGAAAGACAACTACAAGTATCTGATGAAGATAAACGAGGGCGACACCGACGGCAAGGGCAACGTGATAGCAAATGTCGCATGGCTGAACAAGGATATGACGATAGACCACTACACATCCTACAACCTCGGTTCGCAGGCGGAGAACTTCTCCCTGACACTTGCCGACACTTATGTCAACCCGTATCTGTTCAACACAAACGACAAGTTGGAGTTCTTCTTCCAGGCTAAGGTGAAGCAGAAAGGCGGAACGAAACTTGACAACGTGTATATGGTGGGCGACGAGGACGGCAACATCCTGCACACCTTCGAGAACGGCGACAAGGGAACGATATCTTCAATGGGTTGCTTCAAGGCTTCTGAAGGAAACAACGAGATGTATGTGGCTTATTCCAACGACAACGGCATGTACAACTTCGACTTCTACAAGCTGCCGCTCACAAAATTCGAGAAGGGCGGCGACGGAACAGCGGAGAACCCGTATCTCATAGCCACTGCCGGCGACTTGCTCCAGATAAACGGAGAACCGGCTGCCAACTACAAGATGGTTGACGACATCAAGATGGATACATACAACAACGTGAACTCCACATGGATTCCGATAAAGAACTTCACCGGAAAACTTGACGGCGACAACCATTATATCGCTGACCTGAACATTAAATCCACGGAATCGAGCGTGGGTCTGTTCAGCGAACTGGGAGAGAATTCTGAGGTCAAGAATCTGGTGCTGGCTGCTCCTAAGGTGGAAATCGAATCACAGAACTCCACCATCGGAACTCTTGCGGCAAGCGCAATCAGCGGTAATATAGAGAACGTACACGTCTACAACGCCGAAATGTCTGGAACGAGCAGCGCCACAGTGGGCGGTATCGTCGGTCAGGCAGCACTGAACAGCAACATCTCAACTGTGTCGTTCAACAACGGAAGCATCGACAACGCTGAAGCATCAAGCGTAGGTTCGATTGCCGGCGACATCAGGACAAGCACCACCATCAAGGCGGCAGCAGCAAACAACGTCAGCATCAAGGCTCAGAGTACTGTGGGCGGTATCGTAGGTGCTGCTATGCAGTCAACGGTTTCCGACTCTCATGCCAACGGTGAATTCAGCGCCGAGAACACAGTTGGAGGTATCGTGGGCAACAACAACGCCACCGTAGTGAACAAGTGTATCTTTGACGGCACAGTGAACGTGTCTGAAGCGAGCTGGAGCGGACTCTCAGCTGCCGGCATCGTGGGAGCACTGGAGGCTGACTGGAGCGGCAGCAAGACTGCCATCATCACCAACAACATCGCCAACGGCACGGTGAACATCAAGTCTGAGGATGCTGACGGCGCTACAGACGACGGTACGCTTCACCGCATCGTGGGAAGAACAATAGCAAACGAATACTACGAACCGGGAGAGACGGTGCAGACCGAGCAGAGACTCGCCAACAACTGGGCCATTAACACCATGACAGTGGCAGGCAAGACCGTTACTTCAAACGACGAGACAAGTGTTGAGGGCTACGACGCCAACGCTTCCGACATCACGAAGGAGAGTCTGGGCGGAGTTGGTTTCGGTTTCGGAACTACAGCCGACCAACCCTGGAAAGAAAGCGGAAGCACAATGCCGGTATTGTTCTTCGAGAACAACCTCATGGCTCTCGTGCTTTCTCAGGACTACATCGTAATGGATGAGGACGAGACAAGCGACAAGCTCACCGTAGCGGCATACGGTGCCGACATCAACGAGGCTGAGGTGACAGTTGAAGACGAGAGCGTAGTGGAAATCACCGAGACCGAAGTGACTGACGAGACAGCCATAATCAAGCTCCACGCCAAGAAGGACGGCGAGACTAACGTGAACATCACGCTCGGCAATACTACAGTAAGCTGCAAGGTGAAGGTGAACGGCGTTTCGGGCATTTCTGAAGCTACGGTAAACACTGGCAACGGACTGGTAATCGTTCCTGGCAACGGATGTGTCAAGGCCGACGGTGCTGTAACAATGAACGTCTACACAATCAGTGGTGCCAAGGCTGCGAAGGCAAACGGTTCTACCGTATCCACATCACAGCTCGGCAAGGGAATGTTCATCGTAGAGGCAACGGATGCCAACGGCAACAAGACCACCGCAAAGGTAGTGATCAGATGACATTGACGAGATAACATCACACAACATTCTATAGGCATGTCTGCATTTGCACGGCATGCCTATATTTTTTATGCAAACTGAGTTTTCCCGACAAAAAGTATCATAGTATCATTCTGAGGGTACCCAAAAGATCTTTAGCCTTGTACTCTTGCATTTTATAGTAGAATAGCCGCTTTTCGCTATCAATGCCCTCTGTCTCTGCCGAAGGGATAAGGCCAATACTTCCAGGCACAATGGTTTTATGTCCTTAAATGGGCACGCCGCTTGCCCAACTGGGGCACGCTGCTTGCCCATCATGGGCAACGTGCTTGCCCCTG
>CAVBFA010000029.1:0-25150 GCA_963594595.1 Oscillibacter sp.
TCCTTTGCTGCGGTATCAGCCATAGCCCCCATCAGTCCACAATCGCACAGATACAGTTTGAAAGCCGACAAGTCTTCATAAAACTTTAACGGCAGCTCCGGCTTTGTCACCTTGGTTATCTTATAAACCAAACCGGCATCCACCAACCATTGTATAGCCAGCTCAAACTCCTTGGCTCTGCCTCCTTTCTTCAACACACCATATACAAATTTCTTGTTCTCTTTGGAAAGCTGGCCGAGTATGGACTGCCATACCATATCTATACGGGGCACCTCCTGTGTCGGAGCGTGCTTAGAGAAGTCGCTGGCATAGTTGGAGAGGATTTCGTTCTGAATATTGCGCACCTTGCCAAGCAATTTGCTTTCCACATACGCCTTAACCACTTCTGGCATTCCACCCACATAATAGTATTGACGCAAATAGTCTTTCAGCTTTTCGTGGAACGCAGTCATCAACCCATAGTCCTTGTCGTGCATCAACTTGAGCAGACGGTCTTCTCCCATAGCCATAAGGAATTCTTCAAAATCCATAGGAAACAAGCGCATTGTCTGCACCTTGCCTACAGGAAAGGACAAACCTGCATGCAGGGCAACACCCAACAGCGAACCTGCCACCACAATATGATATTCCGGAGCGTCTTCGCAGAAATACTTCAAGGCTTCCAATGCCTGTGGGAACGCTTGCACCTCATCCAAGAATATAAGGGTCTTGCCTGGGATTATATCCACTCCTGTCAAAGCACTTAATCCCCGAATTATTCTCACCGTATCAAAGTCGCCTTCATATATGGCTTTCAGATTCTCATTCCTATCACAACTGACATAAGCAAGATTATCAAACTCTGCCTTACCGAATTCTTTAAGGATATATGTCTTTCCACATTGTCTTACCCCGTTTAATATCAAGGGCTTATGATGCTCTTGATTCTTCCAATCCACAAGCTTGGTATATATCTTCCTCTCCATGACTATTACACTTTTCGACACATAAAGCAGTCAGATCATCACACTTTTCGACACATGCCGATGGCGAAAACTTACACTTTCTGACACATAATATCAATACAAAGCTACAATTTTAGACACATAAAACCAAATAAAGATTGAAAAGGAAGCGGGTTATTAAGATATTTTAAGTTCAAAACGGCAATCTGGGTTTGCTCGGATTATTCAACTCATATACTTTATTATTCCACTTTTTGTCGTTAATTAGGAAAAAATGACTATTTTTGCAGACAAACAAGGGACGTACATATTACGACACTACTATCCTCGACAGACATAAAAGCATCAAGCTATGAAAAAGGACCAACTACGATACCTCTTCGCTATACTGTTGGCTATACTGAGCCTTACGGCATGCCAACGGCGAAACAATGCGCCTGAATCATACACCGAAAGCCAGCGGCTGCAGCTCGACACTTCAGCGATACGCAGCAAGAACATCGACTCGCTGACTGCACTCGTGAACAGATACAAGAAATCAGCAGAGCGCGACAAGGAGATGGCGGCTTATGCCGAACTGGGGCATTGCTTCCTGAACGCCAACCGCTACACCAGTGCGATAGCGGCACACCAGCAGCAGCTCGAAATCGCCACAGAACTCAACGACACGCTGATGAGAGCAAGCGCCCTGAACGACCTGGGAGTGAACTACCGCAGGATGGGACTATACTACGACGCCCTGTCAAACCATCTCGCTGCCGTGGAGGTGAGCTCTTTGTCAAGACAGGAAGCGAGATACAAATACCTGAAGTGTATGGCTATCGGATACAACGGATGCGGAAACTCGTATATGGCCGTGGGCCACTACCAGAAGGCTGACGAGATGCTGAGAAGGGCACTCGACATAGAGACGAGGCTGGGCAGCGACCTGGGAATGAACGTGGACTGCTCCAATCTGGGAATGGTGTTTGAGAAAAGGGGAATGATAGACTCCGCACGGATATACTACAACCGTGCCATGTATCACAGCAAGAAATGCAACTCGCGGACCGGAGTGGCATACTGCTACATGCATCTGGGAAGTCTGGAGATGAAGAAACACAGGTATGAGAACGCCATAGAACTGTTCAGAAAATCAATGGGAACGATAAACCGCGACCGCGACGCATGGCTTTGGTTGCAACCTTGTTCGGCGCTCGCCGAGGCGTATGTGGCTGCAAACAAGCCGGACAGCGCATGGAAATATCTGGAGACAGTAAGGACGCAATCCAACGAAATCGGCACGAGGGAATATGACCCGAGAATACTGAAGACCCTGTCGGAACTATACAAAAGCAACGGCAACTACCAGAAGGCTCTCGACTGCTACGCCAGGGCGAAGAGCATTGAGGACAGCACGATGAACGCCAGAAACCTCTTTGAAATCGAAAAGCTGCACAGCGACCTAAACCAGAGGCAGAAGGAGAAGGACAGGATGCTCAACGAGCAGCACCTGAACGAACAGAGAATGCAGAAATGGATGCTTGCCGCCGCCTCCATGCTGCTGCTCGGCATCACGCTGATGATGGCATACACACTGAAGGCAAGACGAAAAACGTTTGCCATGCAGCGACGATACATGAAGATGAAGGAGAACTTCTTCACCAACATCACCCACGAATTCCGCACTCCGCTGACGCTGATCCTCGGTCTGAGCCACGACATGGCGAAGGACAAGAAGAACCTGGACGACGACAGCCGGAAGAAGATGATGACGATAGAGAAACAGGGACGCAACCTGCTCACGCTCATCAACCAGATTCTCGACATTTCGAAGATAAAGTCGAACATCGGCAATCCGGAATGGACCAACGGAAACGTGTGTGCCTACGTGGAGATGATAGTGGAGGGATACAAGCCCTATGCCACAAGCAAAGGAATCGCATTGCAGTATGTGGAGAAAAACCAGGTGGCAATGGACTTCATACCCGACTACATAAGCAAGGTGATGAACAACCTGCTGTCTAACGCCATGAAGTTCACCCCCAAGTCGGGCAAGGTGAGCGTCATCACATGGTGTTCCGACAACATGTTCTATCTCGACGTCTGTGATACGGGCAGCGGAATAGAGGCTAATGCCCTGCAGCATATCTTCGAACCTTTCTATCAGTCGGAAAACGGAAAGGAATATATCGGCACCGGCATCGGACTGCCCATCGTGCAGCACGCAGTGAAGGCTCTCGGCGGAGAAATCAAGGTGGAGAGCAAGGTGGGATATGGTTCGACATTCCATATCTGCATACCGGTGAAGAACAACGTGAAGCGGCATTTTGAGATGACGGCAGCACCTGTCATAGTGGAGAACACGGAGACTGAAGACACTGCGAAGCAAAATGCCGACAAGAAGAGCGGAAAAGACTATACAGTGCTTGTGGTGGAGGACAACAGAAGCGTGGCTCAATATATCGGCGAACTGCTGGAGGACAGATATAACGTGCTGTATGCCGAGAACGGACAGGAGGGACTGGACAGGGCGAAGGACGCAATGCCAGACATCATCATGAGCGACGTGATGATGCCGGTGATGGACGGATATGAGATGTGCCGAAAACTAAGAGGCGACGAGAGCGTGGCACATATTCCTATAGTGATGGTAACGGCGAAGATTACCGACGAAGACAGGCTCTGCGGTCTTGAAGCCGGTGCCGACGCATATCTCACCAAGCCTTTCAACAGCAGCGAACTGCTGATCAGAGTGGACAAGTTGCTGGAACAGCGACGCAAGATTGCATCTGACATACGCCCCGACAGTGAAACTGAGGCAAAGACCGAAGAAAACGCGATAGATGACGAGGACCGCATATTCATCGCCAAGGTTACCGATGCCATATATGCCATGATAAGACAGAACAAATGTGCCGACGTACGTTCGATATCGGCAACGGTATGTATGAGTCCGAGCCAGTTCTACCGCAAGATGAGCGACACCACAGGTCTCACCCCAGCGTCTTTCATCCAGCGCGTCAAGGTGAGGAAAGCCTGCATGATGCTCGACGCCGACCCAACCACTCTGCTCACCGACGTGGCTCTGCGTTGCGGTTTCAACGACTATTCCTCTTTCATCCGTGCCTTCCGCAACGTCTGCGGCATCACCCCGAAACAATACACCAGAAGCGAATCAGCAAGACCGGTGGTGTAGATGGAAGTAGTTTTGGCACAATATATAATTGAGGAATTGGCTTCTTTATGCAGACTAAGACGGAAGAGATGTTACCACCAAAATTGACGAAGAATCAAGAATTTCTCAAAAACTGTCAGATCATCTGGTTTTTCGTTGTAATATTCTGACAAACAGGCAGTTGACTGCCTGGCGATTGTCAGCCAATTGTCTGGATGGTTGGCTGAAGAAAGGAATTTTCAGATATGAGGAATCATCAGATGAAAGGAATGTCATCTGTGAGTAATTCAGACTACAGAATTGTATGCGTTGGCAGAATCCCGAGAAACAGGAATATGGGTATTACAACATTAACTTATTGGTCAGTCATCTGACACAGATTCTGCCCATCCGGGGCAAGCAGCGTGCCCCTGATGAGAAAGCAGCTTACCCATGTTGGGCAAGCATCGTGCCCATTTTTGTTCAAGTATGCTTGTCTACTGTCTTCTATGGCGGATATGTTTTCATCTTTGAAAATATAAATTAAAAGAACTATCCGAGCCACTTGCACGAAACGTGTAGGTGGCTTTTCCTTTTATATATAATAATGTCTCCGCCCCTCTATCCACCCTTTACGTGTCAAATTTCAACACCAAATTTAATGGGAAAATTGTGGGAACGGAAAAATGTTCCTATATTTGCAGCGGAAACCAAAAATAATGGAGGTAGGAAATGGGCATCATTAGCAATATCCGTAATTTTGTCAGAAACGGTGTTTCTGCATTGCGTTCTGCTTCTTCGGGGAAATACAACGAAGAATCGGACATCGTGCGTGAATACAGAAATGAGCTTTACGGAAGGACTTCAGGAAGATCTTTAGATATGCAGAACCTTATGCAAGACCGGAGGAAAGTTGAAAACGATGTCAGAATAAGTTTCAATAAAATCGCTTTGGAAATCAATGGGTAAACAATCGGTCAGCATAAAAGGGACGAGTGTTTCCAATGGAAATGCAGTTGGTAATCATGTAGAACAGACTCTCTACATGGAGGATAATCTTTTGCCATCTCCATCTGAATTGCAGGCTTACAAGGATATTGAGCCTAAGATTGTGGATTTTCTTCTTGAGTCATCTACGAAAGAACAAGCGCACCGTCACAAGATGGACGAGGAGAAGATGAAAGTGGTGAAATATACGGAGCGTAAGAATGGAAGAATGAATTGGTGGGGCATGTTCTTCGCTTTTTTGGCTTTGATTCTTATGGTCGGACTTTCGGCTTTTGCCTTATATCTCGATAAGCCGTGGTTTGCCGGCATATTCGGTTTCTCGGCAGTTCTGGGGATTATCTCTACTTTTGTTAATGCAGGAAATAAAACAAACAAATAGCCCCACCAGCCCCGGAAATCTTCCGGTTTTTTTCTTTACCTATATATAATAATGTCTCCGCCCTCTATTTCCTAAAATCCCCAAATTGGCCATTCGGGCAAAAAGCGACAAGGGCTAAGATATTGCAATGCAATATCCTAACCCTTGTATTGTCGGGATGACTGGACTCGAACCAGCGACCTCACGCCCCCCAGACGCGTGCGCTAACCAACTGCGCTACATCCCGAAACCTTGTGCATGAAAGGCGTTTGCCTTTTTAGCGACTGCAAAAATAGTCACTATTTGCGAGATTACAAAACTTTTCCGTGAGTTTTTGCTTTTATAACCACAATCAATTTATGAATATGGTTTATTCCACATAGTCAATCTTCAGCACTACGACGCGTAACGACTGGTCAGAGGATGGTGTTTCCACCTTTGCTATGTGCCAGTCGGAAGGGAAACAGATGACGAAACGCTTTGGAGTGGATGTGAAGAAATGAGACTTCTCGGAGATGTAATCGTAGCGTATCACGTCTTTCTCGTCGCTATATTCGCAGTTGGGAGTCGAGGTTTTATGGTCGAGAAGCATAAAGCCCTCCGAGCCCTTCACTACATACATGAAGTCTATTTTCTTGCGGTGGGATTCCGACTTGCGCTTTTCCAGCGGTTCGTTCTTGCTGTCTTCTATGGATGCACGGATGTTGGTGCCCGGTATCATAAGCTTGCCTTTGGGGATATTCTGCAGATCGGTTTCGGCGAGCCATTTGAAGGCTGCATCCCATTGAGCCTTGTTCTTGTGATACTGCGAATAGAACTCCTGCAGGTTTACCGTGGCATCGGGCATGGCGTCGAATCCGTTTTTCCATTCGCCCTCTGCCACCCATGCTGCGGCTTTCTTCTTCGAAACTTTCTTTGATTTGTTGTGCGCCTCAATTCCCTGCGCCGTGATTGCGATGAGCAGCAGGGAGAGGATGATTCTCAGACTTGTTGATTTCATTTGTGAGTAGTTTTGTAGTTTGTTCTTTATCTGTTTTTACCGTTTTGTACCGAACAAGTGATTCTTTTCTATATACTGCGCCACTTGTGGCGGCATGAGGCAGTCTGCCGGTTTCCCCTCACTGAGCAGAGTCCTTATCTCGGTGCTGCTCACGTTGAAGAGTCCGGTGTCCACCAGTTTCACATTGTGCGGCAGGCTGTCGGAATCGATGTGTGAGCCCAGCCTCGGATATACGGCAATCTCATAGTCAGCCAATATCTCTTTGCAGCCATACCATCTGTCGAAACATTCCCAATTGTCGGCACCTATTATCAGCACGAACTTCCGGTCGGGATAGTCATGGCGTATGGCATTGAGGGTGTGTAACGTGTACGATGGTTTGGGAAGTCCGAACTCATAGTCTGATGCTATAAGCCCCGGTTCTCCTTCGAGGGCGAGCCTCACCATATTCAGTCTGTCGACATCAGGCAGAAGCGAACCGGAGTTCTTCAGAGGATTGTGTGGTGAAACCATGAACCACACCTCATCGAGCCTGTCGAGCTGCATGATGCGCTTTGCCAGAGCTATATGTCCGTTGTGGATGGGATTGAACGACCCACCGAAGATTCCTGTCCTCTTTTCTGACATATTGTGTCTTTTCTGATATGGGTATATGAAAAACAGGGCGTTACCCCTGTCTTTCTGTTAGTTAGTATGTTTCACTCTTGCCGCATTTAACCCAAATCGGCCGTTAGGGCCTGCTTGGATTTTGTCTTTTTAGAAGAGCGGATTCTGTTTGGCTATTTTGCTATGAACGAGCTCACCATTGAGAGAGCCTCCTGCTCGGCGGTCTGCAAGTCGTCGTTGACCACCACATGGTCGAACTTGTCGGCAAACGAGAGTTCGAACTCCGCACGCTTGATACGGTCTTCTATCACCTCCGGTGCATCGGTTCCCCTGCCGGTGAGACGCTTGCGCAACTCCTCCACAGACGGCGGCTGGATGAAAAGGCTCAGTGCCTTGTCGCCATAATATTTCTTGATGTTGCAGCCACCCTTCACGTCAACGTCGAGCACCACATTCTCTCCTTTTTCGAGCTGCTTCTCCACCTGCGCCTTCAGTGTGCCATAGAATCGGTCGGCATACACCTCCTCGTATTCCAGGAACTCCTCATTGGCGATGCGCTGTCTGAACTCCTCTGGAGTGACGAAGAAGTATTCCACTCCGTCCTTCTCCGTTCCTCTTGGCTGTCGGCTTGTGCATGAGATACTGAAAGCGAGGTTCAGTTCCTTGTGCTCGTTCATCAGCCAGTTTATGATGGTGCTCTTTCCGCTGCCGCTCGGTGCGGAGAAGATTATTACTTTTCCTTGCATTGCTTGTTGATTTTAAACAGATAACAGTCAGAGACCAGAATCCGGTTAGAGGGCGTTGAGCACCTGCTCCTTTATCTGCTCCAGTTCGTCTTTCATCTTCACCACGATGTTCTGCATCTCGGCGTTGTTGCTCTTGCTGCCTGTGGTGTTTATCTCGCGTCCCATCTCCTGGGCTATGAATCCGAGCTTCTTGCCCACTCCCTGAGTCTCCTCCATCGTCTCGCGGAAGTATTTCAGATGGTTGGCAAGTCTCTGCTTCTCCTCGCTGATGTCGAGTTTCTCGATATAATATATGAGTTCCTGCTCCAGACGGTTCTTGTCGTATTCCACCTCGGGGATTGATTTCAGTCCGTCGATGATTCGTGAGCGGATTTTCTCCACCCTCGCCTTCTCAAACGGTTCGATGCTTTCGAGCAGGGCTGCGATATTGTCAATCTTCTCGCTGAACTTTCTCTGGAGAGCCGCTCCCTCCTGCAGACGGAATTCGGTGAGCTTTCCGAGAGCCTCGTTGATGGCTTTGGTAGCAGCCTCCCATTCCTCGTCGGTGAGAGTCTCCGTTTCTGTCTTCGTCAGCACATCGGGCATTCTCATCAGCGTGGCAAGCCAGTCGGCAGGTTCCGGTATGTTGTTCTTCTGTGTAATCTCCTTTATCTGCTTGTAGTAGCCAGCCACGAGAGCTCCGTTCACAGGTGTGGCGTCCACCACGGTATCCTTCTCAATCCAGATGCTGAAGTCCACTTTGCCTCGTGTGAGAGCCTGCGACACCATCTGTCGTATCTGCATTTCCTTTTCGCGATAGATTGGCGCTATACGTGTTGAGAGGTCGAGAGTCTTGCTGTTAAGCGACTTCACCTCAACGTTTATTTTCTTTTCTCCGTATTCCACTACAGCCTTGCCGTAGCCAGTCATTGATTGTATCATGCTTTTATCAATATTAATTGTGCAAAATTACACATTTATTCGTAAATACGTCTATGTGGCGTGTTGTTTTTATCTTCATAAGGGTCTGTAGACCATGCGCACGGACTATGCCAGGAGATAGCCCACGAGCAGCGAACCGTTGTATATCAGCAGGAATGCCGTGATGATGCCCATCAGCGCCCGGAGCGCAAGGAGCATCCTGCCCTCTGCCTTCTTCATGGCAAAGGCTATGGCGATTGGGATTATGAACAGCCAGTGTGCTCCCATGATATATACTTCGTTGAGACCGAAGCCGAGAATCACATGTACGGTGAAGTCTATACCGAAGCCCAGGAGTGCCATCCACAGGAAGCGGCTCTTCCTGCCACACCATATTCCAAAGAGGAACAGCAATACGATGGCAGCCTCAACGATGTAGTTGACGGCATTCCGGTAGCTTACGAACACGGGGCGGTCGCGCAGCGTGTCGCCCAGCAGATAGTCCTGATGCAGCTGTATCGTCTCTCCGAAGAAATTGTCTACAAGCGACTGCCAGCGCGGTGTCGTCATGTCGGTGTATTGCAGCATTCCCTTCTTCACCAGCGGTTTACCCTTGTGGGCATTCCATGGCAGCTTCTGGTCTTTCCTGTATTTGGCGAGAATCCGTTTGTTGTCCCACACCTTGAAAGCCTTCTCAGCCTCAGCGGAGTCCATGATTGTAGTGGTGTCCATGAAGGCGGCATGGTTCTTTGCCCATTCTTTTTCGCTCGCCTTCTTCACGTCAGCCCTTCGCTGCTGCTCCACCGGCAGACGGTAATATTTGTATTCCGCATCCGACAGATACCACATTCCGGCGCATGGTATGGCGATGGCGAAGATGAGGTATTTGGGACGGAAGAACCTCTTGCCCTCCACGAAGAGAGCGTCGAAGACGATCTTCGCTCCGTTGCTAAGTGTCGTGCCGGCGGTGAATATGAACATGAGCACCGTCTGCCATCCGTTGAGCCGTTTCTTGTCGCGAATCTTCACTCCACAGACATAGAGCGCCATGAGCAGCATAAACATCGACGGTGCGAAATGGTCGGGCACAATGAATGTCAGCATTATATACGCGCAGCTGAACAGGAATCCGCTGAGCAGTGCGGCGTCGGTGTTTCTCAGTCCGATGATGTCGCGGCATATCCTCATCATGAATATGAAGGAATAGAACATGAGGAAGAGCAGTATCAGAGCGATGATAAACTGCACGAGATTCAGTCCGGTGAGGTCCATCAGCGCCGTGTTGAGCAGATACAGCGGATATACGAAGAATGCGAGCAGCGGATGCCGGTGTATGTCGTATTTCGGTCCCCACGTGCTCAACACCACATACGTGATAGGGTCGAATCCCGACACGCTGAACTTCTTGATGAAGTTTTTCCAGAACGCCACGTGCACTTTGGAGAACGAATCGTAGTAGCGCATTATTATCAGGGCGTTGAGGATGATGTAAACGGCGAGAGCCGAGAGAGAAGGTATCACCTCGTTCTTCTTCACTCTGAACATCCTGCCTATCTGTATGAAGATATTCTTCAGTTCTTTTATCGGATTTGTCATGCTATGTTGTTTCTTGTTTTGTCTTCTTGGTGTATTGTAGTGTTATCTGAACGGTTTATAGAATCCCTCGTCGGCAAAGTCGAGCATCGCGATGTCGCCGCTGCTGTCGCCAAACGCCGTAAGGAAGTAGCTCTTGCGGTCGGGATGCAGGGCGAGTATCCGCCTCACCTTCTCCTTGCCGCGGCAGTTGGCAGAGAGGAAACGTCCCGTCAGGTTGCCTTCCTTCACTTCAATCCTGGTGCAGAATATCTCTATGCCGGGGAATTCCCTGAAAAACGGCTCCACCCAGTTGTTGATGCTCGCACTCACTATCATCACCGTGGAGTCGGGTTCTGCCATCGCCTCCCTCACCCTCTCGATGCCTTTCGGGCGCAGGATGTGGGAATGTGTGGCTGCAAAGCGTTCACACAGGTTGTCGAACATGCTCTCCGGCATGTTCGTGAAATAGTATGCGAAGATGCTTTCCTTCACTTTTCCACTGTCAGCCAATTTCAGTTTCATGGCTATCAGCAGGTGTATATGCAGTGCGAAACATTTCAGAAACTCTTTCCATCCTTTTGCAAACAGCAGGAAAGCTATCAGCGAGTCGCGTTTCGTCAGTGTTCCGTCGAAATCGAATGCGTAGATGTTCTTCATCTCTTCTTCTTTTTTAAAATGCTTGGAATGTCACGCCGCTAAAACACGTATATTATGAGCAGGAACGCCAGCAGCCACAGCACCACCACAATCTGCATCATCCTGTCGCGCAGCATTGTCTTGGTTGGGTCGCCACTCTTGTTGTCAACGAGTGTGAGCTGGAGATACCTCAGTATGCCGAGCAATACGAACACTGTGGTGAGATACAGATAGCGTGTGCCTATCCTCTTTTCCACTTCCGGCGACACGGTGTACATGATATAGCATACGAGAGTCACCGTCGCCGTAATGGTGATTGCCTGGTTTATGAATTCCAGGTTGTAGCGAATGGTGTTCTTCCGCGGCGCATGACCGGTTTCGTTCATCCTCACCACATCGTCGCGCCGCTTGGCGAGAGAGAGAAACAGCGTGAGCAGGAATGTCATGAGCACAATCCAGTTGCTCAGTTCTATACACGTGGCAAGTCCGCCAACGAGCAGCCTCAACACAAATCCGAACGCTATCACGCATACGTCCACTATGGCAAATCTCTTCAGCCACAGACAGTAGGCGATGTTAAGCAGGAAATACGTTCCAAGTGCCGCAGCCACTCCCATTGCCTGTTCGCCGATGAGCGTCGTGAGTCCGAAACTCAGCACCACCATCATTGCCATGCAGACATATCCCTGTTTCACGCTCACTTTGCCCGACGCTATCGGACGGTTGCGTTTCACGGGATGGCGGCGGTCGTCCTCCACGTCGATGATGTCGTTAAGACAGTATATCGACGAGGCAATGAAACTGAACGCCAGCGCCGCTATCAGCGAGGCTATGATGTCAGTGGAATCGAGAAGGCTGCCGCCGAAGAACAGCGGTACCATCACGAAGACATTCTTTATCCACTGGTGTGGACGGATTATGGATAGTATGTTCTTTATGCTCATTACGAAAGCTCTTAATGTTGTATGTTCTTGATGGTCATTGCGAGGACTCTTGATGGCCAGTGCAAAAGCCTTTGGGGGGTCATTGCATAGGCCATTTAGGGGTCATTGCAATATTCTGAATACCCTGCAGCCCATCACCTTTTCGATTATCCAATGCAGCAGGTATGCCACCGGCGTTGATATCACGATTACCAACAGTGCCGTAAGACAATATCCGAGCTTGTATTGCTGCAGCGGCAGCATGACGAACTGTATATGTATGAGATATATCTCAAGACTAATAGTGCCGAGCATGGTCAGCACCCGGTTTATATTCTTCGGCATGATGGCTATGAGCTTGCATTCCAGCAGCAATGCCGTGACGGTGAGCGGTATGTAGACGATGCGCTCCATGAACAGCGGAAACCTTCTGTGGCCGATATATTCGAGCTGCAGACATAGCCAGAGGCTCATGGCAAAGATGATGACTATCATCCAGATGCTGCCTTTCTCCAGTGTCCGCTTCTCCATCACCCATTTCCCGGCGTTTATGCCGATGAAGAATATCGGTATGCGGCTGAAGAATATCTCCAGATGTCCCACGCTGTTGTGTATCAGCGGCACATAGCGCACCATAGCCGCCAATATTATGAATGCCACCGGCAGCCAGCGGTAAGTGGGCCGCTCACGCACAAGTTCCATATATCCCGGTGCGAAGATATACAGCATCATCGTTGCCGGAACATACCAGAAGGTAAGGTCGTCTATTCGCCAGAAGCTCCAGTTGAACAACACGTTGGCAATCAGATTGGGGATATCAGGACTATAACCGCTGCCCGGCGCTTCAACGTATTTGCCGATATAGAATACCGACGCCACGATGATCCATACGGGATAGATCCGCTTGTAACGGTGCTTGAAGAAGCGTATCGTTGCCTGGCGGAGTCCCATTGCCCCGTTGCCGTCGAGTTTCTTTCCCAGTCGTGAACGGGTCCAAGAGAACCACAGTCCCATACCGCTTACAAACAGGAACATGTCCACACCGATGTTTCCCAGCCTTCGGAGCGGATAGAAGAAATTGCTCTGCGGCATCCCTATATGAAACAAGATGACGAACAGGATGGCGAGTCCCATCAGTTCGCCACGGTATTTGCTCAGATCCTCAAACTTGACCATCTATTCAACAATGATTTGAATGTTAGAAAAAATATCGTATCCAGCGTGTCACCATTGCGCTGCCCTCCATGTGGCGCTTTGACACAGCAGACACCGCCAGCTGCGTTCGCATCAGATGCTTTTGGGCTTGGGTATGAACTTCAGCAGTTTCATGAACAGCCATGCGCAAATGACAGAAGCCACGAGATATATCACGATTCCCGTGAACACCTGTCCACGGCGCGACATAGGTATTATGATTTCCCTGAGAACAGGGTGCACGACAAAGAGCGACGATGATATCACTCCCGTCCACATACATGGTTTCAATGCCCATTCAGGCAGCAGCTTGAACGTAGACACCGCTCCTATGACGATGAATGCCGGTACCCACAGCCATGAATGGAAATTGAAGCTTCCCCAGAACACCACCGCTGCCGACACCACCGCCAGAGCGGCATAGGCGCCCTTCGGCAACAGTCTGCCATGGCGGGCATACAGCATTCCCATGCCGAACGGCAGCATTCCTCCTATGAAATTGTATCTGATGCGGTTGAGAGAGTCCCAACTGCCATACATCTCCGGCGAGAACACCGTCTGCAGAATCCAGCATACGGCGATGAGCGCTATCGTGTAAGCCGACTTGCGGCGGTATAACAGCAAGCGGTATACGATATACAGCTGCAGTGTGAGTCCGAAATACCAGTATGGTCCCGGCTTGATGATATGGTCGGGATCGGGCAGGATGTTGATATACATGAACAGCTGCGCCACTACCCTGCCCACGGTATAGCCATGATAGCCATGAGGGTCGAGATAGCTCACTACGGCGAAGGCGATGTATCCGAGGAACATGAGGCGGAGCAGTTTGGCATAGTTATACCATACGAACGGCAGTATCCGCGTCTCCTTGTCCTTGTTCTTGTATTCATATTTCATCACCAGTCCGAAGCCGCTGATGAAGAGGAACACCGGCACTCCATAATGTCCGAAGAACGACAGTATGTGCACGAACAGATAATGGTTGAGCGAACAGAGCCTGTCCAGCATCATCATCGGCTTTCCTGCATCAAAAGTATACTCGTTCTCCTTCACGGCGAACCCCAGGAAGTGACAGTAGTTATGCAGAATGATGCCGAGGATGGCAATGCCTCTCAGCGCCTTCGATTCCGCTATGCTCAGTAATTGTTGCTTGTTCATCTGCTATGTTTCTTTATGCCCCTTCGGGTTTTCTTCTTGTCTTTCTTGTCCTTGGAGTTCTTCTTCGCCTCTTCAGCCTCCTTCGCCTTTTCCGCTTTCTCCTGAGCCATCAGTTCGTCGTAGTCGGCTTTCCCCTTGAGAATTCTTTTTCTCTTGGCGTTATACTTATCGCTGAGGATATTCAGTTCGGCGCGGTATTGCGGACAGCTGATGCCGGCGAGGTCGAGCAGCAGATACGGCAGGGCGTCGGTCATATACGGACGTTTCCTGCTTGCCTTCACGCTTCTCCATATTTTCGGATGCGTGGCTCTGTATTTTCTTGACGCCCATATCCACATCGGTATTTCAAACTCGGCATGTGCGAGTCGTGGCGTCACCTGGGCTGAGTGCATCCTTCCGTAGAAGTGTGCTCCGTCGTAGCACTCTTCGCCGTGGTCTGGCACGTAGATGACGATGGCATCCTGCTTTCTGAACTTGTCTACGATAGCCTTCACGATGCTGTCGTTGTAAAGCGTGGCGTTGTCGTATTCGGCAAGTGCCGTACGCTCCTTGTCGTTCAGCTCCGGGCGCAGATCCTTGTAGTAGTCCTTGTCAAACTTCTTCTGCACCTTCGGGCTGCGGCTCTTGTAGTCCACATGCTGTCCTTTCAGGTGGAAGATTATCAGCTGTGGCTTTCCTTCTCCCTCGCCCTTCAACGTCTCGTAGTTGTGGAGCAGTCCGTTGTCGAAGCGGTAGAGCGTTGTGTTGCGTGTGTCAAACTGTGCTTTGCTCAGCACTTCGTCGTTGAGGAAGAATCCTCCGCTGAAGTCATACACCGCCTCCTTGGCTTGCGGCAGGAACTGGTTTGTCATGAATGTCACATGATATCCAGCCTTTCTGAACACCTCGGGGAAGAGCGGATAGTCACACCATTCGCCTTTGTCTCCCACTGTGTATAGCGAGAAGATATGCTTGAACACGAAGCTCGTGAGATTCCATGGCGACACCACGTCGGTAAACGGCACCAGTTCGCCCCTTCTTCTCATCTTCACCTGTCGCGGAGTGTTCGGCGTCTTGTATCCGTAGAGCTGTGAGTGGTTGCGGTTGTAGCTCTCTCCGATGATGAGCACGATATTGCGTGATTTGAAAGAACAACTGTCCACCTTCACGTCGTTGAGACTCTCCTTGAGTTTCACGAGCTGCTTTGCCGTCAGTTCATTGGCATACAGGCTGAACGCCAGTCTGTATATCGGTTGATACTGTACGGCATGTGGTTTCTTTGTCAGTTCATGCTCCACATCGCCGATGTTGTCATACGACATCAGCCTGTGGTACAACACCTTGTTTTCCCAACACAGATCGCCATACGAGAAGAAGAGTATCACGGCAGCCAATCCTGACGAAGCGCTCGCGTATGGCGCCACAATCAGGAATTTCTCCTTCACCTCTCTTGCTGTCTCGAGCAGGTTCTCGTTCTCTGCCAACTTGCGTCTGGTCCATCGCCACACCCTCTTTGAGAATGCGGCATAGAGGATATGCAATACCATGAGCAGCAACACCAGTCCGACGCTGCTTCCGAGCAGGTCGAGACTGAGATACGACTGCAGAAATTCCGTGGCTTCATCTCCGTTTGTCTCCCCCACGAGCAGCAGCATCGTTGGAGTGAGAGTGGAGTCGAACCTCACGAAGCAATAGAGGTCTACCACTGCCGTGGCGTATGCCAGGACATAGAAAAACGGTCTTATCCATCTCCTCACCTTTTGTGGTATCAGAGCGAGGACGACACACAGGAGGTAGACGTCGAAAAACAGTTCCTCCCATGCCAGACTGTATAGTTCACCCTTCTTTGGTATGACGGCATACGCGCATATCATACCCAGAATATACATCGTCACGAAGAAGGCGGAGTTGCGCCTTATCGGAAGCAGACCCAGGGACAATATCTTGCCCAGTTTTTTCAGAAAACCCATTTGTTTCTTATTGCCTTAGTGCATGAAACCCAACCAGCGCAGCACATCATTAAGATTTGCCACCACCATGAGTAATATCAATATCGTGAAGCCTACGTATTCTGCTCTCAACAGGAACTTCTCGCTTGGAGCGCGTCCCGTCACCATTTCATAAATGAGGAAGAGCACATGACCGCCGTCGAGTGCCGGTATCGGCAGTATGTTCATGAATGCGAGGATGATGCTGAGGAATGCCGTCATTCTCCAGAACAGCATCCAGTCCCAAACCGGCGGGAAGAGACTTCCGATGGCACCGAATCCGCCGAGCGACTTCGCACCGTCTGCCGTGAACACGTATTTCATGTCGTCTACATATCCGCGCAACACGCCGATGCCATATTTGATTCCTGCCGGGAAACTCTCCAAGAATCCATATTCCGTTGTCACCGGCTTGTAGTATGTCATGAGACTCGTCTTGCCCACTCCCAACTGCAGCTCCGGCGACAGCACCACCTTTGCGGTGTCGAGCTGTCCTGTTGCCTTGCTCTTATACACGAGAGTAGTGGTGCGCACCTTCAGCGAGTCTTTCGTTGTCTTTGCCGTAGCCGTCATCACGTCGGTCATCACTCCTATCTGGTCGTCGAAATCGCACCATGAGTTCACCGGTGCTCCGTTGAACGCCACAATCCTGTCGCCCTTTCTGATGCCTGTCTTGGCGGCTGCCATGCCTGGCATCACACTGTCTACCTCGGCTGGAATGATCGGTCGCATGAAGGCTGGTTCTGACTTCAGCATCTTCAGAAGACTCATGTCTTCGGGCAGGGTGATGGTGACGAGTTTTCCTTTTCTCTTCACCGTAACGGTCTTGGCATCAGCGATATTGCGGAAGAGGTCAACATCAAACTTCTTGAATTCCTTCTGGTCGGTGCCTACGGGCACGTCGCCGTCCTGGAATCCTATTGCCTTTGCCTCGGTATTGAATTTCATACCCATCGTCATGTCCTGAACAGGCATGTATGAATCTCCCCAATAGAAGAGCACCATACTGTAGATGAACAGGGCGAGCAGGAAGTTGACGAGCACTCCTCCTATCATTATCAGCAGTCGCTGCCATGCCGGTTTGGAACGGAACTCCCACGGCTGTGCGGGCTGCTTCATCTGTTCTGTGTCAAACGATTCGTCTATCATTCCCGAAATCTTGCAGTATCCGCCCAGCGGCAGCCATCCCACGCCGTATGTCGTGTCGCTCTTCTTCGGCTTGAATTCGAAGAGATGGAACCAGGGGTCGAAGAAAAGATAGAACTTCTCTACGCGCACACCGAAAAGTTTTGAGAAAAAGAAGTGTCCTCCCTCATGCAGCAGGACAAGGATAGAGATTGCAAGCATGAACTGCAGCAATCTGATTAAAAATATTTCCATCTTGTTTTGTTGATATTCTTGGGTTGTTATTCTTGAGTTGATGCGCCGTCATTCCGAAACGAACTGGAGTAAACGGCTTCCACACTTTCTTTCGATATATATAATAATGTATAGGGCATGTCTCTTTGCCGTTTCCGTCATGCTCCCATCAGCTCCGTTGCCACTCGTCTTGCCTCGGCGTCGGTAGCGATATAGGTGTCATACGACGGGTTGGCATCAAACGCCACCCTTGTCATGGTCTCTTCTATGATGCGCGGCATGTCGAGGAAACCGCATTTGTCGTCAAGGAATCCGCGGTTCACTATCTCGTTGGCGGCATTCAGTATGCAAGGCATGTTGCCGCCTTTGCGCATCGCCTCGTAGGCAAGCGCCAGACTGCGGAACTTCTCCATATCCGGCTCGAAGAACTCCAGCGGATGCTCAAAGAGATTCAGTCTGTCGCCGTTGAGATGCAGTCTGTCGGGATATGAGAAGGCATACTGTATCGGCAGACGCATGTCAGGCACTCCGAGCTGTGCCTTCACAGCTCCGTCGGCAAACTGCACCGCACTGTGTACTATAGACTGCGGATGCACGAGCACCTGAATCTTGTCTACGTCAACTCCGAAGAGCCATTTTGCCTCTATCACCTCGAAGCCCTTGTTCATCATCGAGGCGCTGTCGATGGTAATCTTCGCCCCCATTTCCCATGTGGGATGATGCAGGGCGTCTGCCTTCGTCACCTTGGCGAGCTGTTCCTTTGAGAATGTGCGGAACGGTCCGCCGGATGCCGTGAGCAGGATTTTCTCTATGTCGTTGTCGCCCTCGCCCACGATGCTCTGGAATATCGCCGAATGCTCACTGTCCACCGGGAGTATCGGCGAGTGGTTCTCTGCCGCGAGCCTGCATATCAGTTCGCCGGCCACCACGAGCGTCTCTTTGTTGGCGAGGCATATCTTCTTGTGTGCCTTTATCGCACTAATAGTAGGACTCAGTCCGGCGAATCCCACCATCGCCGTGAGCACCATGTCTATCGGACCGGCAGTCACTATGTCGTCGATTGCCTGCCTGCCGGCATATACATTGATGTCGGGACAGTCGGCGAGCAGCGATTTCAGTTCCTCGTAGTGTGCCTCGTTGGCTATCACCACGGCGGCAGGATTGAACCTGCGTGCCTGTTCAGCCAGTTCCCTCACCCTGTTGTTTGCCGTGAGGCAATACACCTCGTATAGGTCGGAGTGTTCTTCTATCACCTCCAGTGCCTGCGTACCTATTGATCCTGTTGAGCCGAGTATGGCTATTTGCTTTTTCATATCAGTTGTTGTCGTTGATGTCGATAAGACCTTCGGGGAGATGTGCCCTGAGCAGCTTCTTCCCGGCGTCCACCTCCACTATGATGTCTTCGCTTGCCGGGATGAGCGCGATGTCGCCGCCGGCGGTCTCCACCTCGAGCAGCACGTTGATGGTGCTCTCGTCGATGCCCACCACTTTGCCTACTATGGTTCCGCCCATATTGTCGTCGGCAAGGCTGAATCCCTTCAGCTCGTCCCAGGTCAATTCGTCGTCGCCCCGGTCGGAGAGATGTTTTGGGAAATACACCTCGCTGCCCACTATTTCGCTGGCTTCCTCCTTGGTGTCGATGTCCTCAAACTTCACGAGTGCCGTCTCGCCCGACTTGAATCTCCACTCCTCCATATAGAACGGCACGAGGATGCCGTCGATAAGGAGCACGAGATAGTCGGCGTCAACGCGGTCGAACACGTCGTCGTCGAAGAAGAGCGTCAGCTCTCCCTTCACACCGTGCGGCTTGCCAATCTTGCCAATCTTATATACCTCTTCCTGTCTTATCATCAGTTTTTCACACGCTTAATGTTGGCGCCGAGAGCATTGAGGCGTGCCTCTATGTCCTCATAGCCACGGTCTATCTGGGCTATATTGTCGATTCTCGACGTGCCGTTGGCACTGAGAGCCGCTATGAGCAGCGCTATGCCGGCGCGTATGTCCGGACTGGTCATTCTGCCGGCTTTCAGTCTCACCTTGTGGTCGTGGCCTACCACCACGGCGCGGTGTGGGTCGCAGAGTATTATCTGTGCGCCCATGTCTATCAGCTTGTCAACGAAGAACAGTCGGCTCTCAAACATCTTCTGATGCACGAGCACGCTGCCTCTCGCCTGTGTAGCCACCACGAGCAACACGGAGATGAGGTCTGGAGTGAGTCCGGGCCAGGGGGCGTCGGCAAGCGTCATTATCGATCCGTCGATAAACGAATCCACCTGATAGTGAGGCATATGCGGTATGTAGAGGTCGTCGCCCTCTATCAATATCTTCACTCCCAACCGGCGGAAAGCATCCGGTATGATGCCGAGATTCTCCACCGACACGTTCTTTATCCTCAGTCCGTTGCCCACCATCGCCGCCATGCCGATAAAGGAGCCCACCTCTATCATGTCGGGCAATATGGTGTGGTCGGCGCCATGCAGCTTGTCCACTCCCTCTATGGTGAGCAGGTTTGACGCTATGCCGCTGATTTTAGCTCCCATGGCATTGAGCATCTTGCACAGCTGCTGGATGTATGGTTCGCAGGCGGCGTTGTATATCGTCGTGGTGCCCTTGGCTAGCACGGAAGCCATCACGATGTTTGCCGTTCCCGTAACCGAAGCCTCATCAAGAAGCATATATGTACCCTTGAGCCTGTTTGCCTTTATCTCGAAGGTGTTGCTGCCCTCGCTATGCACGAACTTGGCTCCCAGGTTCTTGAACCCCAGGAAGTGGGTGTCGAGCCGGCGTCGGCCTATCTTGTCGCCTCCGGGCTTTGCCACCACTGCCTTGCCGAAGCGGGCGAGCAGCGGACCGATCATCAGCACGCTGCCACGGAGCGACGAGCATTTCTTCACGAACTCCTCGCTGCCGAGATAGTCGAGATTTATGTCTTTCGATTCAAAAGTATATTCGTTCTTGCCTATGCGCTCCACACTCACGCCGATGTCTTTCAGCAGGAGAATCAGGTTGTTCACGTCCAGGATGTCCGGCACGTTTCTCATCACCACCTTCTCCTCTGTCAGGAGAGTGGCGCATATCACTTCGAGAGCCTCGTTCTTGGCTCCCTGCGGCGTAATCGTTCCGCTCAGCGGATGCCCGCCTTCTATGATGAAAGATTCCATAGTGGGTAGGTTAGTGGTTTTGTCTTCTTCGCTTTCCTTTCGCCCCGCCGCTCTTCTGCTGTGGCTGCGGCAGGTTGAAGCGGGCGTTCTGCAGTTCTCTCGGGTCGAGCTGGATTATTCCGTCGGTGAAGCGGGCGATGTCGTCCACCACCTTGTCATAATTGTTGGCGCCGTGGCTCCACTGTCCGAGGTTGCGCTTCATCTGCTCTGCGGTGAGCCTTGCCAGTTCGTCGCGCTCCTTTCCCGGCTCCATCTTCTTGAGCAGTTCGAAGCTCTCGAAAAGCAGGTGGCCATAGTGTCTCACCTTGATTTTCGTCATCGGATAAGCCAGCGGTTTCGGCTTCTCTGATATTTCCTTCGCCTTGCTCACGTCGTATGGATAGTCGATGTCGAGTTTGAAGTCGCTGATGATGGCGAGATGGTCCCAGAGCTTGCATTTGTAGTCGGCATTGTTGCGGTTCTGCGGCAACATGCGCTCCATCACTCTCACGATCGTCTCGGCACATCTCTGGCGCTCCTCCTTGGTGGGAAGGTTCACGGCGATGTCTACCATCTGCTGCACCTCCCTTCCGTATTCCGGCAGGATGAGCTTCTCTCTCTCGGTATTGTAATCCAGTCCTTTTATATTCATCTTCTGTAAGTTATCTTGTTTTTCCTTAGAGGAGCTTGCGTGGTGTCTTCGCCACGAAGTCCTTCAGATAGAACGGCACGAAATATGCCACGTCTTCATATCTCTCCTCTGCTATCCTCTTCTCTGCCAGCGGATACATGAATCTCGACAGAGGTTCGATGTCCTTTATCAGGTGGGCATTGGGATGGTTTATGGTTTCCATGCATTTCTCTGCACCGTTGCCGAAGAAATACACGGGCCCCTTGTCGAGGAATTCCTTGTAGGTGTCGGCGTCTACAACGTCGGCCTGCACCTTTCTGACTTCCTGCAGACGGCGGTTGTATACGGCGGCATACACCTCCATACGCCTTGCGTCGATCATCGGACAGAGCAGTGCGTCCTCCTCTATCTCATGATGCAGCAACACGGGCACCGCCATCAGTTCGAGCGTCGGCACGGCGATGAGCTTCACTCCCCTGCCATAGCAGATGCCTTTTGCCATTGACACTCCGATGCGAAGACCGGTGTAGGAACCGGGGCCGCAGCTCACGGCAACGGCATCAACAGGTATGGCATGGCTGTCGGCGAACGACAGTCCCTCGTCTACGAATTCTCCAAGTTTTACGGCGTGGTTAGGTCCGGAATGGTCTTCTTTCGTAAAGATGTCGGCGCCGTCCTGACTCACTGTTAGAGAGCACACGTTTGTGCTCGTTTCAATATTGATAATGCACGACATATATAATAATGTATTCGAATAACAGTTTGCAAAGATAGTACAATTAGCTTGCAATTCAAAATAATTCATCTATTTTCACTTTTCACGCTATTCCGCACACGTATTCACCAGTACAAAATTGGGCACGGTGCTTGCCCAGTTGGGGCAACGTGCTTGCCCATGTTGGGCAACGTGCTTGCCCCGGTTGGGCACATTTGCAATCCAGTCCGTGCCCAATTTTAAAATAAACCGAAAACAGTCGCCGATTTGAACACACGACAATTTAGCCATCCACAAAAAACAGGATGACTAAAGATAATCTAAAGGGAACGACCCGAACCATCCAGACAATTACCAGACAGTTCGGGCCGTAAATAAACAACTTAAATATCTATGATTCAACAACTTATACGTTCAAGACCAGATGGTTGACGGTTTTTCGCATTTTTTTCGTTTTTATGCAAAATCAGCCATCAGGGCATGTCTGGAACCATCCTTGCGTCAGACTGCATCGCCCTTCACCTCCTTAATCTGCCTGAGGAGTCTGTTCATGCGCTTGAGGTTCTGGTAATAGTTTATGAAACCGAAAGTGAAACCGATTATCACTCCTATGATGCCGCCCCATACCGAACCGCGCACCAGCTCTGACTCATAGCCCCTTGTGAGATAATAGAAGAAGAAGAATATCCACACGAGCAGCAACGGGATGGCATAGAGGAACCACTTCAGTTCGAAACGCTTGTATTTCACGATGTCGAGCGCCACCTCGGTGAGGTTGCCCGAAATCATGTCGGCTGAAGCATAGCGCCTGAGCGAATACACCGAAGCCACGAGCGCCGAGAGAAGGAACAACACGGTGAACACCAAATACCATGTGGGCATTCCGATGAGCGGCAGCAGCACTACCTGCAGCGGAATAGCCACCACCTCGAGCACGATGGCGAAGATAAGGTCCTTGCGCACCCTGTTGTAGTCGCCTTTCATCGCCCGGCGCGCCATCTTCTCGTTTACTATCTGCTGGTCTTTGAGCATCGACTTGAGTTCGCCGAACTGTGAGCGCATCTCGTCGAGTTCAATCAAAATATCTTTTTCCATTTATAGCCTCCTGAATAAATTAATCGTTAGACATTTTTTTGAGCTGTTCACGGATACGCACCAGTCTCACCGACACGTTTGCCGTGGATATTCCGAGCATCTTGCCGATTTCATCATAACTGATGTTCTCGAGCCACAGCAACACGATGGCACGGTCGAACGGCTGCAGCTTGCTGATGCGCCGGTGGAGCATGCCAACCTGCGTAGTACGCTCGTCGGAGGGTTCAAAGGGGTCGACGTCCATCGTCAGCCTCACCGTGGGACGGCTTTTCTTCTTTCGTCCCATAGAGATGCAGGTGTTCAGTGCCACCCTGTAGACCCAGCCTCTCACATTGCCGTCGCACTTCATCTGCGGCATACCCTTCCAGAGATTTATCAGCGTCTCCTGATAGAGGTCTGCCACCTCGTCCTGGTCTTTGGAAAACATATAGCACACGGTGTAGATCGTGTCTTTGTTTTCCCGTGCCAGTTTTTCAAATTCGTCTTTCCTTACATCCATCGCAATACTGTTTTATCGGAATATCTACTCTTAATACGCAGGAGTGGCGTGATTCACTACACCAGGGGAGCGTGTTTTTTTCTTTTTCCTTTTATTGTCAACTTTCAGAGGGTCTGTCATCTCATCTGTTGCCGAATGTCTGTGTCGTCATAAGCCCCAACCGGCACAATCACCGGTTGGGGCTATAATAGTCGTTGGAAACCGTCGTTACAGATATTCCTCGCCGTGGTCCATCCTCACCTCATTGATGTATTTGCGCACGAGGGCTGACGAGTCCTCTTTCTTGCAGACAAGGAGCACGTTGCCCTTCTCCGCCACGATATAACCGTCGAGACCGTTGAGCACCGCCACATGGTCGTCGGGCATCTTCACGATGTTGCCATGGCAGTTGTCGAGTTTCACCTTGTTGCCAATCACCACATTGTCGCCCATGCCCTTGCTCATCGTTTCATACATGGAATGCCAGGTGCCGAGGTCCGCCCAGCCGAAAGAGGCGTTCTTGACATACACATTGGTGCCCTTTTCCAGCACGGCAGAGTCTACCGAGAGGTTGGGGTAAGCCGAATAGCGCTTGGCAATGTGTGCCTGTTCTGCCTCAAGGGAATATACCGATGCCGAGTCGATGACGCTCAGCACGGGTGGGAACAAGGCTTTCAGACTGTTGCGCATCGTGGAGCAGCGGGCAATGAAGAGTCCGGTGTTCCAATAGAACTCACCGCTGTTCATGAACATCTCGGCAAATTCCCTCTCCGGCTTCTCCGTGTAGCTCTTCACCTTGTATATGCCGCTGACGTCGGCGTCGCCTTCAAACTGTATGTATCCATATCCCGGTTCCGGGCGTGTGGGTTTCACCCCTATGGCGAGCAGGCCGTCATGGGCGCCCACCCAGTCGAGACCGTCGCAGACATCACGTCTGAAGGCATCGGCGTCCATCACCATCTGGTCTGCCGGCACAGTAACGATCCTTGCCTTCTCATTACGGTGGAGGATGCGGTAGGTGGCCCACTCCACACTGGGAGCGGTGTTGCGGCTGACGGGTTCGAGCAGCACATTCTCTTCGGGCAGCTCTGGAAGCTGCTCGCTGACGAAATGTCCATACTCCTCATTGGTAGCCACGAGTATATTCTCAGGAGCGATGATATTCTTCATCCTGTCGAAGGTCTGCTGCAGGAGCGTACGTCCGGTGGAGAAGAAGTCGAGGAATTGCTTCGGAGCGTTTTCGCGGCTTGCCGGCCAGAGTCTTCTGCCCTTTCCGCCGGCAAGTATCACGCAGTAGTTATCGTTGTTGTAATTCATATCGCATTAAATTCAATGAATGGGTTTATCATTATTACGCACTAAGTTACTCATTATTGTAGAGTCTCACAACATTTTATGTTTTTTTCTCTTTTATTCGAAGTGCTTAGTAATGTTCAAAAAATAATTTGGACATTACTTAAAAAGAAAAATCCGCAAAAGTTTGCGTATTGCAACAAAATGTATTACCTTTGCACCGCATTTAAGCCCAGATGGCGGAATCGGTAGACGCGCTGGTCTCAAACACCAGTGGGGCAACCC
>CAVBFA010000030.1:0-1670 GCA_963594595.1 Oscillibacter sp.
CTCCAGATGAAGATACCTGCATTCCAGAAATATCTGTTCTCTGCTATATATTTCTGAGCTGTTTCCAGATTAGGCTTTTCCTTGAATGAATCAACTCTGTAGATTTCCTTGTTGCGTGGCGAGCAACATGTCAGATCTGCCTGAATATAACCGTAGCCTGTCTCCGGACGTGTCGCCTTCATTCCCAAAGTGACAATAGAATCCGTCTCAGCCGTGAATTTCAGACAATTACCCACAACTCTCTTGAATTCAGGCACATCCATCACCACATGGTCACTCGGAGTGACAACTACATTGGCATCAGGATTAGCAGATTTTATTCTCCAGCTCACGTATGCGATACATGGTGCCGTATTCCGGCGGCATGGTTCACACAAGATGTTCTTTGCCGGTATTTCAGGCAATTGCTGTTTCACTATTTCTGCATAATTCTTGTTTGTCACCACCCAGACATTCTCTGGCGGACAGATTGTCTCAAAACGATCGTATGTCAACTGCAGCAAAGAACGTCCCACTCCGAGAACATCGATGAACTGCTTAGGACATTCTGCTGTACTCATCGGCCAGAAGCGGCTACCTACTCCACCGGCCATTATAACAAGATGGTTATTATTCATATATTTTCAATTTTAGATTTCCGTTGCTAACTTCAATTTCTTTATTCCACTATATAATCTTGTGTTCGATATATAACTTTTGCAAACTTAATTATTTTTTCTAAAAAAACAAAATAAAACTACGAAATCAGCATGATTGAACGCTTCTGAAATGTCGGAATAGTATCAACGACAATGTCGGAACAGCATCAACGCACATAGAATTCTGATGTTATATCAGAATACCATTCCGACCTCTTGCCGTCGTTATCCTGCAGGCAATGCTCCTCATGCTGCATTTCTATCCCACCATGCAGGACATATTCCAGCAGCAACCTCTTGGGCGGCTTCCTTTCCACGGTCCTGATCTTGCACAAGCGAGAGCATCTGAATCCCGACATCCGGGCTTCTGCATCAAAAGAGGGATGGCTTTCGGTAGGGATTACCACAGACAAGCACCCTTCATCAGCAAGCAGCTTCTTCACCGACCTCAACAGCACATCAAAAGGAAGCGACGATGAATGGCGGGCTATATGGCGCTTGTCGTCGGGACACCCCAATGAATTGACATAGAAGGGTGGATTGCATACTATCGAGTCGAATTTCTCATCCGCATACTCCGCGCTGAAGTCTTGTATAGGCTGGTTGAAGAGCTTTATCCTCCCCTTGAAAGGCGAATTCTCCACATTGTCCATTGCCTGAAGATGAGCATCGCTGTCTATCTCCACGCCACACAGGTCCGCATCTTCAAACCGCTGCGCCATCATAAGCGCCACAAGCCCCGTGCCTGTACCGACATCCAATATCCTACTGCCGCCTCGAGCCCATGAGCCCAGCAGCGTGCCGTCTGTGCCTACCTTCATGGCACATGAATCCTGACGGACGACAAACTTCTTAAACTGGAAATAATTATTTGACATCAGTAATATAAATGACGGTTATTTCTTTTTCATTCCAATGCAAATTTAAGAAAAAAGATTAAAAACGGCTCATAAAAGCATTAATATAATTTATGTTTTCAGCATTTATGGTTTCACAGACAATATAAATGAAGAAAAATGACTACCTTTGCAC
>CAVBFA010000030.1:1680-25045 GCA_963594595.1 Oscillibacter sp.
TCTTAATATAATTACAGAGACAGATTTTCAAAATTACAAATACAGATTTTCAAAAATCATTTAAAATAGAGACTGACAATAACTTATATGAATGCAAAAATAGGAAATGGTATTTCAATGATAGCAGATTTCGATGGTGACATCAAGGAATTGTTCAAGGATCACCCCGAAGGAGAAATACCTATATTGGCAACACGCAACCTCATGATGTTTCCTGGTGTCGTTTCCCCCATACTGGTGGGTAGGGAAACGAGCAAGAAACTCATCAAAGCTGTAGGAAGCAAGAAGAAAGGCAATCAGCTCTTCGCCGTTTTCTGCCAGAAAGACATGGAGCAGGAAAATCCTACGGCAAACGATCTTTATGAATATGGAGTTTACGGCAAACTCATAAAGGTGCTTGAATTCCCAGGAGGTGGCGGCAACAGCACGGCAATCATACAGGGACTCGGCAGATGCCGGCTGGACGACATCACGAAGCGGCGCCCATATCTCAAAGGTCATGCCAGCCAAGCCTCTGAGACAATGGCCGACGAGGACGACAAGGAATACGTTACTGCGGTGGAAGACCTGCAGAAGAAGAGCATACAGTTCATCATGGGCAACGACGACATCCCGGATGAAGCATCTTTCGCGATGAAGAATATCTCCAACAGATATCTCCTTACAAACGTGATCTGCGCCACCCTGCCCTTCTCCATCGAGGAAAAGGCAGAGCTCATCTACATGGACTCAATCAAAGACAGGGTGTTCGCAATGCTCAAGATCATCAACCGTGAGCTTCAGCTCCTGGAGCTCAAGCAGAACATTCGTTCGAAGACCCGGGAAGACCTTGACGAACAGCAACGCGAATATTTCCTCAAGCAGCAGATCAAGAACATTAAGGAGGAACTCGGAAACGAAGACGGACAGCCGGAACGCAAGGAACTGCTCGACAAGGCCCAGAAGAAAGCATGGAACGACGATGTGGAGAAGGTCTTCATGAAGGAACTCGACAAACTCGACCTGCTCAACCCTCAGAGTCCGGAATACAGTGTGCAGCTTACATATCTGCAGACTCTCGTTTCACTTCCATGGAACGAATACACCATCGACGACCTTGACCTGAACAAGGCGAGGAAAGTGCTTGATGCCGATCACTACGGAATGGAGAAAGTGAAGGAACGCATCCTGGAATACATCGCCGTATTGAGTCTGCGCGGAGATTTCAAGTCGCCAATCCTCTGCCTCTACGGTCCTCCAGGAGTGGGCAAGACAAGTCTTGGCAAGAGCATCGCCAAGGCAATGGGCAGGAAATACGTCAGAGTGTCGCTCGGAGGTCTTCACGACGAGTCGGAAATCCGCGGACATCGCCGCACATACATCGGAGCGATGCCTGGAAGAATCATCAAGAATATCCAGAAGGCAGGGGCTTCCAACCCTGTGTTCATCCTCGACGAAATCGACAAGATAACGCAGAACACAGTAAACGGCGACCCCTCGTCGGCTCTTCTCGAAGTGCTCGACCCTGAACAGAACAACGCTTTCCATGACAACTACCTCGATGTGGACTACGACCTGTCGAAAGTACTGTTCATCGCTACTGCAAACGACCTGAACACCATCCCGCGCCCCCTGCTCGACCGTATGGAGACAATAGAGGTAAGCGGCTATATCACAGAGGAAAAAGAAGAGATAGCAAAGCGCCACCTCATACCAAAAGAGAAAGACAACACCGGTCTTGGCGACCAGCGCCTCTCGTTCACCAAGCAGGCCACAGAAAAGATCATCGAACAGTATACGCGAGAGAGCGGAGTGCGCCAACTGGAAATCCAGATAAACAAGGCGCTTCGCAAACTCGCATTCATGAAAGCAAGCAAGGGAGAACTCCCGTTCTCGCGCATCACGCCGAAGGAGATAGAATCGCTGCTCGGCAAACCGCCTTTCTATCGCGACATATACCAGGGCAACGACTATGCGGGAGTGGTGACCGGACTGGCATGGACCAGCGTGGGAGGAGAAATCCTCTTCATCGAGACAAGTCTCAGCAAAGGCAACGGCAACAAGCTCACGCTAACCGGAAACCTTGGCGACGTGATGAAAGAGTCGGCTATGCTCGCACTTGAATACGTGAAGTCACACTCCGACGTGCTCGGAATAGACTACCGCATCTTCGACAACTGGAACATTCACATCCACGTGCCCGAAGGAGCGACTCCAAAAGACGGGCCTTCTGCCGGCATAACGATAGCCACATCCATCGCCTCTGCCCTCACACAACGCAAGGTGAGGAAGAACACAGCCATGACAGGAGAAATAACGCTTCGTGGCAAGGTGCTTCCCGTAGGAGGAATAAAGGAGAAAATACTGGCAGCCAAAAGAGCAGGCATCACGGATATCGTGATGTGCAGGGAAAACAGGAAGGACATCGAAGAGATTCCCGACATGTATCTGAAAGGACTTTCATTCCACTATGTGGAGAACGTGCTCGACGTGTGGGACTTCGCCCTGACAGACGAACTCGTGGACAACCCTACGAAATTCACGATAGAAGAAAAGGGAAAGACTGACAAATGAAGCAGGCATTCATAACCGCCTTTCCCTTACATTGAACAATACGACAACAGCAACAGAAAGAATATCAAAAAGAAAATGACATTCGAATTAGAACATACCGACCCCGCAAGCGACGCACGCACCGGAACGATTACCACTGCCCACGGCAAGATAAAGACACCTATCTTCATGCCTGTAGGCACATGCGGCAGCGTGAAAGGACTCCATTTTAGCGAGCTCAGAGAGCAGGTAAAGGCACAGATAATACTCGGCAACACCTACCACCTCTATCTTCGTCCAGGACTCGACACGCTGCGAAAGGCAGGCGGACTGCACAAGTTCAACACCTGGGACCGCCCCATACTCACAGACAGCGGAGGATTCCAGGTGTTCTCCCTCACGGGAATCAGAAAACTGAAAGAGGAAGGTTGCGAGTTCCGTTCACATATCGACGGATCGAAACATTTCTTCACCCCTGAAAACGTGATGGACACCGAAAGGATAATCGGAGCCGACATTATGATGGCATTCGACGAATGCCCTCCGGGCGAGAGCGACTACCAATATGCCAAGAAGAGTCTCGGACTGACCCAACGCTGGCTCGACAGATGTGTGAAGCGTTTCAACGAAACAGAACCTCTCTACGGCTACGAACAGTCTCTGTTCCCTATCGTTCAAGGCTGCACCTTCAAGGACCTGCGTCGCGAAGCCGCGAAGCATGTTGCCGACAAGGGAGCCGACGGCAATGCCATCGGCGGACTCGCCGTGGGAGAACCCACAGAAGTGATGTATGAGATGATAGAGACCGTGAACGAGATTCTGCCGAAAGACAAGCCGCGATATCTCATGGGCGTGGGCACACCTCAGAACATCCTCGAGGCGATAGAAAGAGGTGTGGACATGTTCGACTGCGTGATGCCTACACGAAACGGCCGAAACGCCATGCTCTTCACCTACGAAGGCACAATGAACATGCGCAACAAAAAATGGGAAAACGACTTCTCCCCTATCGACCCCGACGGCTGCGACATCGACAGACTTCACTCCAAAGCCTATCTGCATCACCTCTTCAAAGCCCAGGAGCTGCTGGCTATGCAAATCGCAAGCATACACAATCTGAGCTTCTACCTGCGCCTCGTGACCGATGCCAGACACCATATCGAGCAAGGCGACTTCGTGGCATGGAAGCGCTCTGTAATAGACAATCTGGGAAGACGCGTATAAAGGCAGTCTGGCAAGACGCACTTATAAACGACAAATAAGACGCGTAAAAAAAACAAATGTAAAAGGAAAAGCAAATGAGCATCAAATCTTTGGCTACCAGATTCAAGCAGCGCATGCAGAAAACGGACCATCCTCTCACCTCCCGGCTCAAATGGCTGGGAGAGCACATGAGGTGGCTCCGCTTCATCAACCCACGCCGCTATATCAAGATTCTCGACTGGTATATAATAAAGAAGTTCATCGGAACATACATCTATTCCATACTTCTCATCATATCCATCTCGATAGTCTTCGACATCAACGAGAATCTGGCAAAGTTCGCACAATATCATGCACCACTCAAGGCGATAGTCTTCGACTACTACATGAACTTCGTGCCATATTTCGCAAACCTCTTCAGCCCGCTCTTCGTATTCATCGCCGTAATATTCTTCACCTCCAAACTGGCAGGCAACTCGGAGATAATATCGATGCTGGCAGCAGGAGTGAGCTTCAAGCGACTGATGAGGCCATATATGATTTCGGCTTTGATAATCTCGGTCCTCACATTCTATCTCGGCTCCTACATCATCCCCAAGGGAACCATCGTGAGACAAAATTTCGAAACGATGTATAAGAACAAGAAGAAGAACACGTCGGCCGACAACGTGCAGCTGCAGGTTGGCAGAGGCGTCATAGCCTACATACAGCATTACGACAACGAACTGAAAAAGGGCTACGGATTCTGCCTCGACAAGTTCGAGAACAAAAAGCTCGTAAGCCATCTCACAGCCAGCGAGATACAATACGACACAATCTCTGACAGCAAATACCATTGGAAACTCACCAGCTGGCGGTTGCGCAAACTACAGGGAATGCGCGAAAAGATAACCAGCGGCATGCAGCGAGACTCCGTGATAATGATGGAGCCGACCGACCTCGTGTTCTCCAAAGGCCAGCAGGAAACATTCACCAGCCCACAGCTGAAGGAATACATCAGCAAGCAGATAGACAGAGGATCAAGCAACGTAGTGCAATACGAAGTGGAATACCACAAGCGAATAGCGACATCCTTTGCATCATTCATCCTCACCACCATCGGACTCTCGCTATCCTCACGCAAGAGAAAAGGCGGAATGGGAATGTATCTGGGAATCGGACTGGCTCTTAGCTTCGGCTACATCATGCTGCAGACAGTATCGGCAACATTCGCCATACAGGCTGACACGCCACCTATGCTCGCGGCATGGATACCGAACATCATATTTGCCGTTGTGGCATACTTCTGCTACCGCAAGGCACCTAACTGATAATCATAAAGTGCGAAAGCACCTTACTTGATAAAAACAAAGTGCGAAAGCACCCAACTGACAACAAAGAGAGAAAGCATCTAACTTGATAACAATAAGGAAAAGTTTTTAGAATAACAACGATATGGATTTCTACGATTTGGATTTGAGCGACAACACTCTTGACGCTCTCGACGATATGAACTTCACCACCTGCACACCCGTGCAGGAACAATGTATACCACCCATCCTCGACGGACACGATCTGCTGGGCGTGGCACAGACAGGCACTGGAAAGACGGCTGCCTACCTGCTCCCTATCCTCAGTATGCTCGACGACGGAGGGTTCCCTAAGGATGCCATAAACTGCGTCATCATGAGCCCTACGCGAGAGCTGGCGCAACAGATAGACCAGGCGATGCAGGGCTTCTCGTATTATATGAGCGACGTGAACAGCGTTGCCGTATACGGAGGCAACGACGGCAACCGCTACTACCAGGAGGCTAAGGGAATGAAACTCGGAGCCGACGTGATAATTGCCACTCCTGGACGACTGATAAGCCACATCACGATGGGAAACATAGACCTCAGCCGCTGCGCATTCTTCGTGCTCGACGAGGCTGACAGGATGCTCGACATGGGTTTCTCTGAAGACATCATGAACATCGCCAAGCTGCTGCCCGACGACTGCCAGACTATCATGTATTCTGCCACCATGCCGCCAAAGATAGAGCAGCTTGCGAAAACGCTCCTCAAGAACCCTACCGTGGTGAAACTGGCGGTAAGCAAACCGGCAGAGAAGATTCGTCAGGCTGCATACGTGTGTCATGAGAACCAGAAGATAAAGGTACTGCAGGAGATTTTCAAGAACGAAGAGCAGCAGAGGATAATCATCTTCTCAAGCAGCAAACTGAAGGTGAAGGAGATAAACCGCGAACTGCTTCGTCTGGGCATAAACAGCTGCGAGATGCATTCAGACCTCGAACAGGCACAGCGCGACGAAGTGATGTACCGTTTCAAGAGCGGACAGACCGACGTGCTCGTGGCTACCGACATCGTGGCACGTGGTATCGACATCGACGACATCTCAATGGTCATCAACTTCGATGTGCCACGCGACGTGGAAGACTACGTACACCGTGTGGGACGTACGGCAAGGGCAAACCGCGACGGCAAGGCTATAACGCTCGTGCGCGGTCTCGAAGTGGGCGACTTCATGAAGATTGAAGAGTTCCTCGGTCGTACGATAGAGAAACTCCCTCTGCCCGACTATATCGGCAAGGGACCGGAATACAAGAAGATGAACCGTCAGGCAAGGAATGGCAGGGGCGGAAATACAAGGGGAAGAAACGGCTCAAAGGGAAGAAACAACGGCTCTAGAGGAAGAAGCGAGGCTAAAAGCAACAACTCCCCCAAAGGCAAGGGCCGCGGAAGAAATACCGGAAAAAGAAGAGAGGGCAACAAGGCAATGGAAACCGCAATGGCCAATACTCCAAAAGATTCCGTACAGACACAGGGAACAAACACCCCAAACTCTCCGGACAAGAACAACAAGAAGCCACACAAGCGCAGAAGAAAACCTTCTGCCAACAAGACGAACAAGGAGACAAAACAAGACTGACAGTCATAAGTGAACAATAAAACAGAACAATAAAAAAACGGGTAGCCAAAGTCTTTATCATCTATAACATGATGACTGAAAAAAGACTTTGGCTACCCGAAATCGTTTACACCAGGCTGAAGTAGTGTGGAATACGAACCAATATGCTATTCGTATCAGCCACACACCATGGCTGTCTCAAATCCCGTTTAATCCTCTTCAGGAGTGATGAGCTTGTAGCCCTTGCCGTGGATGTTTATGATTTCAATCTGGTCGTCATCCTTCAGATGCTTGCGCAGCTTGGTGATGTATACGTCCATCGAGCGGGCGTTGAAATAGTTGTCGTCAATCCAGATAGTCTTCAGGGCGAAGTCACGCTGCAGAATCTCGTTGGCGTGGCTGCAGAGCAGAGCGAGCAGCTCGTTCTCTTTCGTGGTGAGCTTGGTCTGCTTCTCGCCGATGGTGAGCAACTGCTTCTGAGTGTCGAAGGTGAATCTGCCGATATGATACAGCGTGTTCTCCTTGTTCTTCTTTCCGCGAACGCGTCTCAGTATCGCCTCAATACGGAACACCAGTTCTTCCATTGAGAAAGGCTTCGTGATATAGTCGTCGGCACCAATCTTGAAACCCTCCAGGATATCCTCCTTCAGCGTCTTGGCTGTGAGGAAGATGATAGGCATGTCCGGGCTTCCCTGTCTGATTTCCTGTGCCAGTGTGAATCCGTCTTTCTTTGGCATCATCACGTCGAGTACGCAGATGTCAAACTTTGTCTTCATGAAAGCCTTGTAGCCTGCCTCTCCGTCGGGGCAGAGCTCTGCTGCATAGCCTTTGGCCTGCAGATATTCACGAAGCAACATTCCGAGGTTCTCATCGTCCTCGCAAAGCAAAATCTTAAGCTTGTCGTCCATAATCATATCTTTTTATATTAGTATTTTTTTTTTTGAATATTAGTGTTTTGTTTGTTACAGAATCCATATCATATTGCAGAATCCGTATCAACCTTGTTTGTCCGATGTTTCGTAGGCAGACTGCAAGAGTGTTGGTCACTCGTCAGCTCCCGTCTGTTTTCCGCTTTTTATCTCCGGCAGCGAGATGATGAACTTGGTTCCTTTCCCTCGTTCGCTCTCCACGTGAATCTCTCCCTTGTGGAGTTCCACGATTTTCTTCACGTAGGCAAGTCCCAGTCCGAAGCCTTTCACGTCATGCACGTTTCCCGTGTGCACTCTGTAGAACTTCTCGAATATTTTCTTCAGGTTCTCCTTCTTGAGTCCTATGCCGTTGTCTTTCACCGAGAGATATAGTCTTCCGCCCTCGTTCCACGTTTTTATCATCAGCTCCACAGGACGGTCCGGGTGCTTGTATTTCACGGCATTGTCGAGCAGATTGAATATCACGTTGGTGAAATGCATCTCATCCACATATATCGTCGGCTCATTTGCGTTGAGCTGTGTCTGAATGTGTCCGCCTGTATGCTCCACACGCAATGTGAACGTGTTTGCCACATTCTCTGCCAGGTCATTCAGGTCGAGTTCTTTCTTCTTGAAGATCGCCTTCTTGCGGTCGAACATCGACATCTGCAGCACTTTCTCCACGAGGAATCTCAGCCTCTTCGACTCGTCGTTTATCACCCCTCCCAGATGTTTCATCATCACGGGGCTCTTCGTCACGGTATCGTCAGAGAGCATCTGTGCCGCGAGCGAAATGCTGCTGATAGGCGTTTTCAGCTCATGCGTCATGTTGTTTATGAAGTCGTTCTTTATCTCCGTATACCTCTTCTGTCTGAATATCACCACGATGGTGAAGATGAATGTGATGAGAAGCACTATGGTGAATGCTATCGACGGTATCATGAACTTCACGCTGCTGAAGATGTAGTTGTCCATGTCGGGGAAATGAATCCTCACGATGCCCGACTTGTTGAGCGGGTCGTTTCTGAAGAGTGTCTGCGAGTAGCTGTATTCCTCTCCCTCGTCGCTATAGTCCGGACAGCGGTATTGCTCTCTGCCGTCCTGCGTTGAAACCGTGAAATGATACGGGATGTTCACTCCGTTGTTCATCAGTTCCGTCTTCAAGTCCTGGTCGAGCAGTTTGAAGTTAACTCTCTCTTTCAGAGGCTTGTCTGAAGCCGTGTATAAGATATTGTATACCACCTCGTCGAGCAAAGCCTTCTGATATACGTATCTGTTTTTTATTATCTCCCTCATGGATTTCGTGGCTTCCGAGATGGAGTTTTTGTCGCTTCTCAGTATCATCGCCTTCGGCATTGAGGCGGGTCTCATCGTTATGGTCTTGAGCTCGAAGGATGAATACACGTTTCCGTTCTTGTCTGCCACGGCATATTGGTGGCTGTGCTGCACGGTTCCGTCCGGATGTCCGGAGCGTGTTCCCACGGAGTCGCTCTTATAAGCACGCCTCTCTGTTTCGTTCACCTCCTTTTCCAGATACTTCAGTGTTTCGTTGAGTTCCAGATTCCGGGCTGCCTGATAGAGGGCTTTGTTCACCGACTCGTCGAGCTGCTCCTTCTTCATCTTTATCATGGCATCCATGTATGTGAGCTGAAGGAAGAGCAGAGCGAGGAATGAAAATCCCATCACGCCAGCAATCAACCATATCGTTTTTTTCTTCATGCCGCAAATATATCCTATATTTAGCATTTGGCAATGGATAAAAGTTAATTTTCTGCTCCTTTTTCTATGTCGTTAACAAATATCGGTGCTTAAGCTTAACAATTATCAACTTTCCCTTGATATTAAGTATTTAAAATCCTAACAATGCAAATATACCGGTTGGACTTAAAGACCACTGTCAATACAAAACGAAACGACGGGCAACCAAGTTCTATTTCCTTGATTGCCCGTCTTCCGGTTATATATCCGGGTCTTTACATTCCCGGTCATATCTGTTCTCTCATCATCAGAAAATCTCTAACGGTCTCTTGATGAATGAGTCGTCATCATCAGATTATCTCTACAGATCTCTTGATGAAGGAGTCGAGAGCCTCGCCCTTGAGCATTCCGTTCTGCAGCAGAGCCAGGTCGATGAGCTGGTGTACCACCTTGTTGTCTTTGGCGTGTGCTGCCACGATCTGTTCTTTCTTTCCGCGCTCATCGCTGAGCTTCTTTTCGGTAGCCGTCATGTCGTCTTTCTCCTCCTGAGTCACCTCTTCCGGCTTCTTTGCCTTGCGAGCCTCACCGAGAGCTGCGAAACGAGCCTGGAGTCCTTTTATCTCTGCCAATACCGGTTTGAGCTCCTCTTCGCATTCCTTCTCGCTCTTTTCGAGCACCGCCTTCACGAGTCTGTGATCGGTGTTGAGCACGATGCTGTAGGCGTCCGGCATCTGGGCATAGAAGTTCATTCCGCTCTGGAATTTGCTTATGTCCTTCATTCGGCGCATATACTCGTTCTGCGTTATCACTACCGGCTGTGCGTTCTCTCCCAGAGCACCTGTCTCCACGTTGAACTCAATATGGTCGAGATGTGGCAGCTGGGTGCGGAAGGTGGCTGACAAAATGTCAGTCTGCTCCTGGGTCAGGTCTGTCTTCTTGAGGTCTTCCTTCACGATGAGTCTCTCCACGATGTCGCTGTCAACTCGTGTGAAGCGCGACTTCTCCCATTTCTGCTCAAACATGTTCACGCATGGTGTGTCGAGCTGTCCGTCGAGCAGCAACACGCTGTAGCCCTTTGCCTTGGCAGCCTCGATGTATGAATACTGTTCATCCTTGTCGGTGGCATAGAGATAGATGAGCGTGCCGTCCTTGTCGGTCTGTGCGTCCTTGATGAGAGTCTTGTATTCTTCTGTGGTGAAGTATTTTCCGTCAACGTCCTTGAGCAGTGTGAAGTCCTTCGCACGGTCGTAGAAGTCTGGCTGCGAGAGCATACCGTAGTTGATGAAGAGCTTCAGGTCGTCCCATTTCTGTTCGAAGTCCTTGCGGTCGTCCTTGAAGATTCCGTTCAGGCGGTCAGCCACCTTCTTTGTGATGTATGTCGAGATCTTCTTCACGTCGCGGTCGCTCTGCAAATAACTGCGGCTCACATTCAGCGGGATGTCCGGTGAGTCGATAACGCCATGGAGCAAGGTCAGGAATTCCGGCACGATGCCCTCCACCTGGTCTGTCACGAACACCTGGTTGCAGTATAGCTGAATCTTGTTGCGCTGCAGGTCGATGTTAGACTTTATCTTCGGGAAATAGAGAATTCCGGTGAGGTTGAACGGATAGTCCACGTTGAGGTGTATCCAGAACAGAGGTTCGTCCTGCATCGGATATAGCTTGCGGTAGAACTCCTTGTACTGTTCGTCAGTGATTGTGCTTGGAGCCTTTGTCCATAGCGGCTCCATGTCGTTGATGATATTGTCCTCGTCGGTATCCACCTGCTTGCCGTCTTTCCATTCCGTCTTCTTGCCGAATGCCACGGGTACTGGCAGGAACTTGCAGTATTTGTCGAGCAGCGTCTGTATGCGTCCTTTCTCGAGGAATTCCTTGCAGTCGTCGTCGATATGAAGGATGATGTCAGTTCCGCGGTCTTCCTTCTCAGCGTCGGAAATCTCAAACTCAGGACTTCCGTCGCAGCTCCATTTCACGGCTTTCGAACCGTCTTTCCAGCTACGTGTCACGATTTCCACCTTTTTGCTCACCATGAAAGAGCTGTAGAAACCCAATCCGAAATGTCCGATGATGGCATTTGCGTTGTCCTTGTATTTGTCGAGGAAGTCGGTCACTCCCGAGAATGCTATCTGGTTGATATATTTGTCTATCTCCTCTTCTGTCATTCCGATACCGCGGTCGCTGATTGTCAGCGTTCCCTTTTCTGCATCGAGAGACACGCGTACTGTCAGGTCGCCCATCTCGCCCTTGAACTCGCCTCTCTCAGAGAGGGTCTTGAGTTTCTGAGTAGCGTCCACGGCGTTGCTCACCATCTCGCGCAGGAATATCTCATGGTCTGAATAGAGAAATTTCTTGATCACCGGGAAGATGTTCTCGGTTGTTACTCCAATATTTCCTTTCTGTGTCATAATATTTAATTTTTAACTTTTTACTTTGAATGTTTGTTTTCAGTGCTTGTTATACAAAAACAATGCCAAAGCCAAATGTGATTAGATGAGAATGCCAAACAAAATCCTCTCTTCTGATAATCTGAAATACAGGCAAGCCCTGATTACCGATAGGTTTGAGCAACACAATGCGGTTAATCTCATGATACAATGCGGTGCATCACATAATATAAAGAGGTAATATAAGCAGGCTAAGGAGGTTGTTAAGGCAACACAAAGAGGCTACTACGGCAAGCTTAAGATACTGTCGGCAGTGGGCAGGAACGGTATGCCTATGACACGGCTATATAAAAAAAACGGGATACCCCTGACACAGCTATATAAAAAAAAGGTATGCCTCTGACACGGCAATAAAGAAAAAAAGACTAACCGCCCGGCAACAACCAGACAGATAGTCTTTTTTATTATGTATTCTGCGGATGCAATCCTTTATGGATTAGGCTGACAAAGGATAATCCCCAAATCTTCTATCCCAAACTCCCTATAAAAGAGTCTGATGACCCGTTGGGTGAATATTAATATGCGAACAAAGGATAATCCTTCATCACGTCGTTAACACGCTGGCGAACAGACGCTATCACTGCTTCATTCTCAGGATCGTTGAGCACTTCCTCGATGAATTCGGCCACTTTCACCATCAGGTCTTCCTTTGCACCACGTGTGGTGATGGCAGGAGTTCCCAGACGGATACCTGAAGTCTGGAATGCACTGCGGGTATCAAACGGCACCATGTTCTTGTTCACGGTGATGTCGGCAGCCACGAGAGCCTTCTCTGCCACCTTACCGGTGAGATCAGGATACTTCGTGCGAAGGTCTACGAGCATGCTGTGGTTGTCTGTACCGCCGCTCACGATGGCGAATCCGCGCTTTATGAGTTCTTCGGCGAGCTTTGCTGCGTTCTTCTTCACCTGCAGAGCCCACTCCTTGAATTCAGGCTGCAATGCCTCGTTGAATGCCACTGCCTTTGCTGCGATGACATGCTCCAGCGGACCGCCCTGCTGTCCTGGGAACACGGCGCTGTTGAGCAGCTGGCTCATCATCTTCACCACTCCCTTTGGAGTTGTCAGGCCCCATGGGTTTTCGAAGTCCTTGCCCATCAGGATGATACCTCCGCGAGGTCCACGGAGTGTCTTATGAGTTGTAGAGGTCACGATATGAGCGTATTTCACAGGGTTGTCGAGCAGACCTGCTGCGATGAGTCCTGCCGGGTGAGCCATGTCAACCATGAAGATAGCACCCACCTTGTCGGCGATTTCTCTCATGCGCTTGTAGTCCCACTCACGGCTGTATGCCGAACCGCCACCGATGATGAGCTTTGGTTTGTGCTCGAGAGCGAGCTTCTCCATCTCGTCGTAGTCCACACGTCCTGTCTCCTTGTTCAGGTTGTAGCCTATCGGATTGTAGAGGATTCCCGATGTATTTACTGCCGAACCATGTGAGAGGTGTCCGCCATGAGCGAGATTGAGTCCCATGAAAGTGTCACCTGGCTTCAATACCGCCAGCAACACGGCAGCGTTTGCCTGTGCTCCGGAGTGAGGCTGCACATTGGCATACTCTGCTCCGAAGAGTTTCTTGACTCTCTCGATGGCGAGTGTCTCAACTTCGTCAACGACCTCGCAACCGCCGTAATATCTCTTTCCCGGGTAACCCTCAGCGTATTTGTTCGTAAGCCATGAACCCATTGCCTGCATCACCTCGTCGCTGACGAAGTTTTCAGATGCGATAAGTTCCATACCCTTGAGCTGACGCTGGTGTTCTCTCTCGATCAAATCGAAAATCTCTTGGTCTCTTTTCATATGTACAAATATTTAAGATGAATATTAGTTGTCTGTAAAATCCATGTTGAAGAAGGCCTTTCTTCAGATCAAACGAGTTTCACCTCGCTTATCACCTGCTCCTTGTCGCAGTAGTGGCATTTTATTATACCGCTGTTCTTGTCTATCACATGGAAGATGGTGTCCATCGGTTCATTGTTTGTGACGCATTTAGGGTTGTTGCATCTCACGATACCCTTCAGCGTGTCAGGTGTCACCACTTTCTTCTTCTCCACCACCTCGTAGTCTCTAATCACGTTGAGCACTACGTTTGGCGCCACCACCGAGAGGCGTGAGATTTCCTCATCGGTGAAGAATTTGTCTTCTATCTTTATGATACCCTTCGTTCCGAGTTTCTTCGACGGGTAGTTGTATCCTATGGTAACCGGAGTCTGAAGTTTCTGCAGTCCCAGCAGCGTTACCACGGCATAGGTCTTCTCTGCCGGTATATGGTCGATGACGGTGCCGTTCTCTATAGCGGCAACGAGTCTTTCTTTCTTGCTCATCATAAGACTTTGTTTATTATATTATCGTTGTGTCTGCCTCCACTTCGTCGAGGCTTATGCCCAGCACGTCGCAGAGTATCGCCTCTCTGGCATAGAGTCCGTTCTGTGCCTGCTGGATGTAATATGCGTGTGGGTTCTCGTCCACGTCGTATGCTATCTCGTTCACTCTCGGCAGCGGATGCAGGATCTTCATGTTCTCTTTCGCCTTGCCGAGCATGTCGTTCTTCAGGATATACACGTCTTTCACTCTCTCATATTCCATGAGGTCTGAGAAGCGTTCCTTCTGCACTCGTGTCATATATATGATGTCAGCCCCGGCTATCACGTCTTCGTTGAAGTCTGTGTGCTCGATATACTTTATTCCGTGCTGTCTGCAATACAGCTTGTATTCCTCGGGCATCGCCAGTTCCTCGGGAGCTATGAAGTGGAACGTAGGGTTGAAATGTCTCATCGCCATGATTAGAGAGTGCACGGTACGTCCGTATTTCAGGTCACCCACGAGATATATGTTCAGATTCTCTAAGGTTCCCTGTGTCTTGTAGATTGAATACAGGTCGAGCAGACATTGTGACGGATGCTGGTGAGCGCCGTCACCTGCGTTTACGATTGGAACGGGGGCTATTTCTGAGGCATACTGGGCGGCGCCTTCGATATGGTGGCGCATCACGATGACGTCTGCATAGTTAGACACCATGAGGATTGTGTCTTTCAGCGTCTCGCCCTTGGTAGCGCTCGTAACCTTGGCGTCTGAAAATCCTATCACACGCGCTCCCAAGCGGTTGGCTGCCGTCTCGAAGCTGAGCCTTGTCCTGGTGGACGGCTCGAAGAAGAGTGTGGCTACTACCTTGCCTTTGAGAATCTCACGGTTGGGATGCATTTCGAACGCCTGTGCCATATTCATCAGATACATTATTTTCTCTTTCGACAAATCGGCAATGGTTACAAAATCATGTTTTTCCATAAAATGAATTGTGTTTATATTTATCGACTGCGAAGTTAAACAATATTTTTAATTTAACCTTTCAAAGAGTGGAAAAATTATGTTTTTTGACGAATATAACTTCATTTAAGACATAAAAGAGGGATTATTCTTAACTCGTTGGCTTAATTTCATTATCTTTGCAAAGATATAACATAATAGGCATGCGCATGACATGACATCAAGACAAGGCATACGTATATGCGCATGATATTCCATCTGAAACAAAAGACAAGAAAACGAAGAAAAAAAAGAAAATGAGAAGAGCATTGATACACTTCCTGTGGGCGGCGCTCGGCTGCATCACACTCGCGTCCCTTATTGCCTTCATAGCGATATGGAACGGATGGATCGGATACATGCCCGACGTGGAAGACCTGCAGAACCCTATCAGCAAGTATGCCTCACAGGTGTATACGGCTGACAACAAGCTGATGGGAACATACAACATGAACCAGGAGAACAGGATCCATGTAGACTACGACAACCTCTCGCCATATCTCGTAAAGGCACTGGTGGCTACTGAGGACGAACGCTTCTACGACCATTCGGGAATAGACTTCATAGCCCTCGGACGTGCTATTATTAAAAGAGGTGTGTTGGGACAGACAAGCGCAGGAGGAGGTTCCACCATCACCCAGCAGCTTGCCAAGCAGCTCTATTCAAACACGGCAGAGAGCACATCGGAACGACTGCTCCAGAAGCCCATTGAATGGGTGATAGCCATAAAGTTGGAGAAATACTACACCAAGGAGGAGATAATAACCATGTATCTCAACTATTTCGACTTCCTCCACAATGCCGTGGGAATAAAGAACGCCTCAAACGTGTATTTCAGCAAGGAGCCCAAAGACCTCAAGCTCGAAGAGGCTGCCACGCTGATAGGACTCTGCAAGAACCCCTCGTTCTTCAATCCCGTGCGCTATCCCGACAGATGCCGCGAAAGACGCAACGTGGTGCTCGGACAGATGCTCAAGGCGGGGAAGATAACCCGTGGGGAATACCTCATGGCTACGGAGAAGCCGCTGGCTCTCAACTTCAAACGCTCCGACCACAAAGACGGCATAGCCACGTATTTCCGCGAATTCCTGCGTCAATACATGATGGCAAAGAAACCGGAAAGGAGCAAATACCCGTCGTGGAACCTCGTGCAATACAGCATCGACTCGCTGGCATGGGAGACAGACCCTCTGTATGGATGGTGCAACAAGAACGTGAAGAAGAACGGCGAACCATACAACGTGTATACCGACGGACTGAAAATCTTCACCACCCTCGACTCCAGAATGCAGAAATATGCCGAAGAGGCTGTGCGCAAACACGTGGGAGGATTCCTGCAGCCTGAGTTCAAGAAGGAGAACAGACTCAAGAAGAACGCTCCCTTCACCACCAACCTGAAGCCATCCGAGGTGAAGTCGATACTCGACCGCTCGATGCGGCAGAGCGACAGATACAGGATGATGAAGGCTCTCGGTGCCACTGAGGAGGAAATAAGAGAGGCTTTCCATAAGCCCACGGAGATGACCGTATTCACATATCGCGGCGATATAGACACCATCATGTCGCCTATGGACTCCATACGCTACGTGAAATCGTTCCTCAGAGCCGGATTTATGAGCATGGACCCACGCACGGGAGCCGTGAAGGCGTATGTGGGAGGAATAGACTTCAACCACTTCAAATACGACATGGTGACACAGGGACGCCGACAGGTGGGTTCTACCATCAAGCCGTTCCTCTACGCCCTGTCGATGTCTAACGGCATGTCGCCCTGCGACGTGGTGAGAAACTCTCCCAAGCGCTTCGGCAACTGGGCTCCGCGCAACAGTTCCCACGCCAGAGTGGGACAGATGGTGACATTGAAATGGGCACTCACAATGTCGAACAACTGGGTGTCGGCAGAACTGATGAGCAGGATAAACCCTCAGGACTTCCTGCGCATACTGCGCGACTTCGGAATAAACACCTACGGCATATACCCCTCGATAGTGCTCTGTCTGGGACCTAACGAGGCTTCGGTATGCGAGATGGTGAGCGCCTACACCACCTTCGCCAACCACGGCATACACACATCGCCAATATTCGTGTCGAAGATTGAAGACAGCGACGGCAACGTGATAACAAACTTCCAGCCGAGGATGAACGAGGTGATAAGCGAAGAGAGCGCATACAAGATGCTCGAGATGCTGATGTCGGTAATCGACCACGGAACTGGCGGACGACTGAGATACAAATACAACATCGACTGCCAGATGGGAGGAAAGACCGGTACGACGAACAAGAACGCCGACGCATGGTTCATGGGCTTCACCCCGTCGCTCGTCAGCGGATGCTGGGTGGGCGGAGAAGACCGCGACATTCATTTCGACACCACACGAATGGGACAGGGTGCCACAATGGCTCTGCCTATATGGGCTTACTACATGAAGAAGGTGTTTGCCGACAAGACGCTGGGATACGACCCCAAGGAGACGTTCGACATTCCTGAAGACTTCAACCCCTGCTCTTCTGAAGACGACAACAACGGACAATACAGCATTGAGGATATATATGAATAAGATAACACTCTTTCCATGTGCCAAGATAAACTTGGGACTGAACATCACAAGAAAAAGAAACGACGGCTACCACGACCTGGAAACCGTGTTCTGCCTCGTGCCTATAGCCGACATACTGACTATTGAGAAAAACGGAAAACCTGCGGGATGCTCCCTGAAGACAAACGGTATAGAAATCGACGGAAGGGCGGAAGACAACATAATAGTGAAGGCGTATGACGAAATGGCAAGAAGACACGCTCTGGCGGGTGTGGACATCACGATCACCAAAAACATACCCATACAGGCCGGGATGGGAGGAGGATCGGCAGACTGCGCATTCACGATAAAGGGACTGAACCAACTCTTCTCTCTCAACCTGACCGACGAAGAGATGAGAGACATAGCCAAGGGGCTGGGTGCCGACTGCGCCTTCTTCATCAACCCCACACCAGCCTATGCCACGGGGATTGGCGAGAAGCTTTCTCCTGTCGACATCCCTCTCGACAACCACTGGATAGTGATAGTGAAGACCGACACCGCTGTGAGCACACGTGAGGCTTTCGCCGGCATCTGTCCTCATGAGCCGGAAAGAAACTGCCGGGATATAGTGACTTCCCTTCCGCCAAAGGAGTGGAAAGACGTGCTGCATAACGATTTCGAGGACACGATATTCAAGCTCCACCCCACCCTTGCCGAAATCAAGCAAAGGCTCTATGATGCCGGTGCCGACTATGCCTGCATGAGCGGAAGCGGAAGTGCCGTTGTGGGACTGTTTGATGGCAGGCCCTCTGTGGAGTCTACCGACAGGCTCAGAAGCGACTACAACGCCCTTGTTGCCACCTTCAAGCTGGGCAGACAGAAGGACAACGCCTTCGAGCTGTTGCCTCTCGTGGATGCTGAGGGCAGGGTGACGGGCAAGACAACCCGTTCTATGGCACATTGCGGCACTAAGCTGCTCCATCCCGTCGTACACCTCCACGTGTTCGACACCCACGGCAACCTGTATCTGCAAAAGCGTCCGGCATGGAAAGACATACAGCCTGACAGATGGGATACTGCCGTTGGGGGCCACATAGGGTATGGAGAAAGCGTGGAGGAGGCTCTCGGAAGGGAGACCCGTGAAGAGATTTCCATCACGGGCTTCAGTGCCGATAAGATCGACGCCTACGTATTTGAGAGCAGATACGAGAGGGAATACGTGAATGTGTTCAAGACGGTTTACGACAAGGAAATCCGTCCATCAGAGAATGAGCTCGACGGTGGCCGTTTCTGGAGCAGAAACGAGATACTGTCGTCTATCGGGAAGGGCATCTTCACGCCAAACTTCGAAAGCGAATACGTGAAGTATTTCAAGTAGAGAACGCTTCTGATAAACCATCTTTCTCCGCTTATCATCTTCAGCCCCCTCTCGTTCTCCCCCGTAGGATAACCCATCCTAACCTTCCCAAAGGGAAGGAACAGGTTACTTTGCCAATGAACTTCAGCCCCCTCTCGTTCTCCCCCGTAGGGGAGATGCAGGTTACTCCGGTTCTGATAAGCCATTGACAATCAAGCAGTCAAGTGCATCTGTCCCTCCCCTTCGGGGGAGGTTAGGTGGGGGCTGATGGTGATATGCAGGAGTAACCTGTTCCTTCCCTTCGGGAAGGTTAGGATGGGTTTGAGGCTAGGTGGGGGCTGAAGTGATTAGGTGGGGGTTAAAGTGGTGATGCAAGGTTTTAGTCTAAATATTGTAATATTCACTTCGCCCTCTTGTAGAAATCTCTGAGCGATGCCCTTGCCACTCCCATCCTCACCAGTTCGTCGAGCTGCTTCCTTGCCTCTGCAATCCGTCTGTCGCGGATCAGGGCGTCGGTATAGTCAATGCGGTATTCGGTGTTAGTGGAGTCGCGCTTTATCGCCTCCTCATAGTCGAATATGGCAAGCGCCACCATCCCCTGCTCCATCTCTATTCCCGCCCTTGCGGCATACGCCACGGCATTGTCAGGATACTGCGTCACAAGCCTGTTTATCTGGTCGAGAGCCTCCGTATGCCTCTTGCTCTTCTGGTTGAGCAGAGCCAGTCCGAGCTGTCCCTCGAAGTGTCCCGGCACTACCGTTAGCAGACTCTCATAGTCTCTCCTGGCGAAATCGTCTCTGTGCAGCTTCTCGTTCGTGTAAGCCCTGTAGAAAAGGGCTGCGGGGTTGCAGGGTTCCCTATTCAGGATATAGTCGTATTCGTCCTGGGCATACGCCCATTGTTCGAGTCTCAGGTTATATCCCGCCTTCTTGAGTCTCAGGTCAGTGGAGTCCGGACTGTATGCCAGTCTGTCGGCAGCCACCTTGAGCGAGTCTCTTAGCTGGCTTCTCGTCTGCGCTCCCGCCTCTGTGTTCACCCACATAAGAGCCATCACCACTATTGTGGCATATCGTACAGCCTTGTGTCCTGTCCGCTTTGTCATAGTTCTTAAAATGAAGTATTTCATAATCATTTTCATCTTGTCATCCTCCTCCTGTCATTCAATCTTCCATCCGTCGATGTTCCGCTTTTCCGAGCTGAAGTTTATCCCCACTTTAATGATAGGTTTCCCTGCCAATGCGAACCTCTCCCGATAGTTCTTTAGATTTATCTGCCTCATTGCAGTCTGTGCGTCGGCGTTCATCTTCAGTTCGAAGAGAAACAGGTTGTTACGTGTCAGCAACACTATATCCACTCTCCCTTTAGGCGTATGCACTTCCACGTCGACGAGATAGTCGGTAAGCAGCGAGAACACCACGAAAAGCAACTGCTGATAATGCCCCTCATAATCCGTATTGTCGCAATAGGGCACTGTGGCAAGGAAGGTCTGCAGGAGTTCCAACGCCCCATCTATGTCCCCCTTGTCTATAGCCTGGGCTATCCGTCGTGCGGTATTGGTAGTGGTGAGAGTGTTCGTCGTCACATACGATGGTATCAACGCCTTTGTGAGTCCCACCATCACCTCTTTGTTGGGCACGTCGAGTGTATAGAAGTTGTAGTCTTTGTCATATTTTTTTATGGTGATATATCCGCTTTGATATAGCAGCGGCATTATGGTGGTCATGTTTTCGGTGGGTACGTCAAACTCTGTTGCGTCAGCCTCCACCCTTGTCATCACGTCAGCAGGCTTCACTTCAAATTTGCGCATCATGTTGAGCAGATATGTGGGTGTGCCCGAACTGAACCAGTATGCTCCAGTTTCTTTTTTTTCGAAACAGTTTATCAGACTGTATGGATTGAACACGTCAGTTGATTCTGCGGCGAAGTGGTATCCGTCGTAGTTTTCCCTGAGTTTCTCCACCATCTCCTCCCTGTCCAGTTTCTGTGTTTCTGCCAGCATGTCGATGTCTTCCGACATCTGTGTCAGCAGTTCCTCTTTCGTCACTCCGCAGATGCCGGCATATTCTCTGTCCATGGATATGTCGTTGATATTGTTGAGCTCGCTGAAGATGCTCACCTGTGAGAATTTCGTTATGCCTGTGAGAAACACGAAGCGTAGCTTCGGCTCACACAATTTCAGCGGACTGTAGAAGTTTCTCATCGTGTTTCTCAGTTCTTCCAGATTTTTCTCTTCGTGTGCCACGTCGAGCATCGGTGCGTCATATTCGTCTATCAGCACCACCACCTGCTTCCCTGTCTTCTCGTATGCCGCGTCAATGAGGTTGATGAGTCTGTTGTTTGCATTTTTCGCCTTCTTCTCTATTCCCCATTTTCTTTCTTCATTGTCAAGCCGACAGCTCAGATATTCCTCCAGCTGTTCAGTTCCCATGTGTTTCCCTCCGCTCATGTCGAAGTGGAACACCGGGTATTCTGTCCATTGCTTTTCGAGTTTTTCCATTTCCAGTCCCTTGAAGAGTTCCTTCTTCCCCTCGAAATAGCTCTGCATCGTAGACACGAGCAATGATTTCCCGAAGCGTCTTGGCCTTGACAGGAAATAGAATTTTCCTGTTGCAGCCATGTTCCACACGTATGCCGTCTTGTCCACGTAAACCATCTTCCGTCTGATGATTTCCGCGAATGTCTGTATTCCCAATGGATATAGTCTTCTTGCCATGCCCTTGTCTTGAATTTCAATTAAGTGTTATCAAGTTGCAAATATAATGATAAAAAACGACAAGCTGACAATAATAAGTTTTTTTTCGATTTCAGCAACGCCTGTTAACCGCCAACTGTTAACAGCCAACTGTTAACCGTCAACTGTTAACCGCCCACTATGACCCGTCAACTATGAACCACCAGCTAAGAACCACAAACTATGAACCACAAGCTGTGAACCGCCAACTGCGCCCCATCAACTAAATTAAGTTAAAATTCAGAATTCTTCCCCTTTCTTCATTGTCGCAAGCGAAATAATCACTACCTTTGGATTTTATGAGTCACGAGATCTATACGGGTGTGTAATGCAGCCTTTGCGGGCTTCGCAGCCAATAGAAAGAAGCAAGTCCTGACCCATGGTCTGAAGATCCTGTCATCCAGTCAAATCATCTAAAACTGCAGCCATGAACAACCATTTATTTCCCACCTCCATATCCGCCGACGCCGCAGCTCTCGACACTCTCGAGAGGATGCCCGTCATGGAGTTTGGCGAGATAAAAGAGAAGCTGGCATTTGCCATCAGCAGCCATGGACTGAACGATAATGACATCCGCAGTCTCTGTTCCGTGATCAGCGAAAGGATATACATCATCGAGAAGGAGCACGAGCATTTCCTGGACTTCACGCAGCAATACAACAGTCTCTTCGCCGTGAAGAAGAAGGGCTATGTGCAATCGGTCCTCGACTGCTTCATGCGCCACAAGGAGCTGGTGTTGCCGCTCCTGAGCATCATCCAGACGCTTGCCCCCCAGCTCTACACAGCCTTGGGTAGCATGCCGTCGTCATCTTCTTCTACCGACATATGGGCGGCTGCCTCTGCGATAGTGTGCAGCGACTGTTTCTTCGAGCGTGCCTACCCCACCAGCGTGTCGAAGTTCATCCTTCAGCTTGTAAGATATTTCGGATTCATCGAGGCCATGATCGGCTGCACCACGCAGCTCATCCAGGAAGAGCAGCTCATAAAGGATGACCCCGGAAAGTGTCTCTACCGCATGGAACTCTCGATGAAGGAAGCGAGGGCGTATTACGAACCTCTTCTCAGGGAGGACAGGCTCCCGGTGTTTGCCTCTTTGATAAAGGAGAAAGACCGTCTCTTCGAGGAATACATGGCAGCCGACGACAAGCGGTCGTTCGCCCAGAAGCTGTTTCATGAGGTTGACGAAGCAGAGATGCGCGACCTCGCCTTCAAGGTTCTCATCGCCGAGCGCCTTGCCGGTGGGATGACCGCTGAGGAGCGTCTGCTATTCGGCAACGACGTGGTGAAGACCCGTCAGGCTCGCCTTATGATAGAGCATTTCGACTCTCTCTTCCTCGACTCCGTCTCCCGACGCGACCATTCTCTCCAGGCTCTTATGTTCTGCAAATGGGTTGTCGGAGACAATCCCAAGGCTTCTGTGAAGTCTGCCCACCGCTATCTGCAGTCGCTCTATCATGGGCATCACCGTCTTGCCGGCTACAACACGGTGAAGGGAAACGAACAGAAGCTCGGTCCTGGCATTCATTCGGAGCCCTACGCCTCATTCCTCCGGCACCTTACAGACTTCCTGCATTCTCAACTACTTACCCATCAATCGGAGTAACCAGGCCCTTAGCCGGAGCAACAACTTTTATATAAGAAGAAAAACCGTAAAAAAACCATCAGCCCCCTCTCGTTCTCCCCCGTAGGGGAGATGCAGGTTACTTCGGTTCTGATAAGCCATTGACAATCAAGCAGTCAAGTGTATCTGTCCCTCCCCTACGGGGGAGGCTAGGTGGGGGCTGA
>CAVBFA010000031.1:0-24374 GCA_963594595.1 Oscillibacter sp.
GTTCTTGACTTTATTTTTCCGTGGTTTTGTCCCGTTTTTGTCCCTCGCTGATTTTGTGTCACGAAACAAGGATTTATAAATGACTGATATACAGCGATTAAAGTCTTGTTTTGGAAAATTGGTAACGGCAACCACCAGAACGGCCCTTGTGAGCCTGTGAAGGTGGCATCGGTCAGGAACTCGTTGGTCTGGAATATCACATCGTCAATCTCCTCTTCGAGGATGTTGATGCCGAAATCGCTGAGTATGTTGTCTGCCATCAGTGCCTGGTTCTATTGTTGATAATCTCTTTGATAAACTCTATGCCTTTCGGTGTCCATGACAGATAGAAGTGGTAGAAGCAGCGCATCCTGCCTGTGACATATACCGCAATGCCCTTGTCCTGAAGGTCTTCACGCAGTTTCCACATTCCATATTCCTTGGTGATGATGCCTTCCTCTTTGAGGGTCTTCACAATCTTGCCGTAGTAACTTCCGACATATTTGTGAAGCTTTGACATTGAAACTACCTCTAAATCAGATGGCATATAATGCTCATCAACGATGGGTGTCCTGCCGATAACGCTGATTCGCTTCGGCATCCTTGACATCTCCAACTGCCACTTGCCGTTTTTCCTCTTGGCGGCATAGAGACGTAACTGTATTTTTGATATTGATTCCATAGCTATTTCTTTATTTTATGTTCTTTCGATAACAGGAATGACTCCCACGCTCTTCAGTTTCTCATAGAGGAAGCGGCGACCTTTCTGTGTCCATTTGGTGTTCATGCGCACATCCTCCGTACCGTCCTTGTGTTTAATGAGGTAGGTCTCGCTGGTCACATAACCGCAGTCCTTGTAGTCGGCATACAGAATCCACTGCTTGCCACGCTGATACTGGATGTTCATCTCCTTCAGACGTCGGTTGAAGCGGATGGACGACTCGCCATAGTCCTGTGCTATCTGTGTGACCAGGACACTGCTCTTCGTGGCAAGGATGATGTCAAGGTAACTCACCTTGTCCTTCATCTCCGTCACCTCCTGTTGCAGGTCATCCACCTTGGATCCCAACTCAACGATGCGTGTCCTTTGGTGTTCACACTCCTGTTCGACAAGCAGACGCTTTTGTCGTTCTTCCTTCAGATTGACTGCTAACCGTATCAGGAAGTCTGGCTCTGCCAATGCCTTCTCGATGGTCTGCTGTGTCATATAGGCACCATGCTTGCGGATAGAGGGGAGCACCTCCGATGTCACCCACTTGCGGAAACGTTTGGCTTCGGGTTTGCGACTGTCAAGGATGACATCATACAGTCCGTCTTCATTGATAAAGTTTGTAACCTGTTCTCTTCCAAGACTATCCGAGATGGGGTACTTTGAAAGTACATCATCCGAAAGTCGTTGTACCAACTTGCTGGTTTTTAGTCCAAGAACTCTTGCCACATCAGCCAAACAGAACAAGGGTTGCTCTGGTGTTCCTGTGGTTCGGACTGCTCCAAATTCCTCGTTGTTGAAAATCTGAATATCGTTCATATCTCTATGCTGTTTTGTGATTATTTCTTCTCTTCCCTTATTTCTATCTGTTCACACTTTCTTCACCCTCACCGCTGTTGGCATCATCGCCGTCAGTGCCTGTCGAGCTCCTCACGCCCTTCATGTTTTCCTGCCAACGGCTCTTGGCATCGCTGATGATGCTGCCTTTATGTACTACACGGTCGTTGGTGGCTGCCAAGAGGGCGGTAGTCTGGCTTTGGGTGTTGAGCTGCACAAGGTATTTCAGTAGTGTCTCGTTCTGTGTCGTCAGGTCGGCATAGATGCTAAGATACTGCCGCTTTCTCTGTGCATTGGGCATATAGGCATCCTTGGTGGCTTTCACGGCACACTGGTACATATTGTACAGTTCCTCCCACCGACGCTTGTCGTTGATGGTGCCTCCTGTAGGGATGATATGGTCTATGTTCGCCTTCATCTTGTCCAACTGACCGTTGATCTTGCTGCTTTCGGCAAGCCAGGCGAGGTCTATCTGTCGGTCGGCTACGTTCAAGGCTTCCACCTCAGCACGCTTGGTGAGGGCAGAGTCTATCTTCTCCGCATCATCTACTTGGTTGTAGAGGTTGATGCCGGCAAGAGTGCGGAAACCTAACTTGTTCTTCTCTGCCGCTGTCTTCTTATAGTTGTTATGTAACAGCCAATAATAGAACTCAGGGGTGAGAGAACCGCCACCTGTCTCCATCACCGTTATCTGGTTCTGCTTGGAGGAGTCGTGGTTGTAGGTCACGCTCTGGGCTGTGGCTTTGATGGTGGTTGCTACCGCCATGATGAGTATCATTGTCTTCTTCATGTCCGTTCTTCTTTTGTTTACAATCCGTCAATAGTCAAGTTTTCCTGCCACTTTCCATCGGCTGAAGGCATCTTCCAGTATCTCTTCCTTCGTCCTCGTCCGATACACCTTCTCCTTCCAATAGCCCATGCGCAGCTGCACATACCGCCATGTCTGGAAGTAGGCTTGGTTCAGATGTTTTTCTATCAGGTCCAACGAATTGTTGATATTGTCCAACACCATCAGCAGGTCGGAAGTTGAACAGGCTGCCGCTCCTGTGGCATACAACACGAGGTCGTTGACGCTATGGTAGAGTTGGCTTCCTTCGTTGTATATGTTGTCGATGGCTTTCTTGTTGATGCTGATGAGCATCGTGTCAGCCAGTTCGATGTGTTTCCGCTTGATGACCTTATCATTGAAGTCCTCCAACAGGTTCTTGTAGTCACTGATGCGGTCGCTCACCGTCTGGTAGGTGCTCTTCACGTTCAGCACCGTGCGCAACGACTGGTACATCACATCGATGATGTCGAAGGCCCGGGTGTATTTGTCCAAATCCACATTCAGTTCCTTGTATTTGCCCACCTCTTCACTGCTGTATTCATGCAGCAGTTGATTGCTGTACTCCAAAGTGCTGCGTGCCAGCAAGAGGCTGCGCTGCTTCTTGTGGTCGTTGATGTATGCTTCCACCGATACCGCATCGAATCCCCATTGCGCCAAGGCTGTATTGGGGAAGAGGGTAATCAGCAGGAGAGCTATGATGATGGTATGTCTCATTCTCCGTTCCTCCCTCAGTTTTCGTTCTCGTTATCTTCACCATTCCCTCTGTTAGGGTCTGCATTCTCTCTCCATCGCTCGTAGCACTCTTCAATGAGTGTCCTTCTGCGACCTTGGTCTGCGTCGATTGAAGGAAGAATGTCCTTCAGCACGTCAATGATGCTGCGCTTGTAGTGCATCATTTTTTCTAATGATACCAAGTCGGCGTAAATCTTGGTGATACGGCTATCTACTTCACGGGCTATCTCCAGACGGTCGCTCGACCAGAGCAGGTGTATTACATCGTCATTGTCGGCGGTCTGGGTTGCCTCGCTCTTGGCATATTCTGTGGTGATGCTGCACGACGGGAACTCCTGGGCTATCTCCGAGATACGGCTGTTCACCTGCCTCGTCTTCTCCTCGTCAGAGGCATTCGGGTCAAGGGTCAGCACATCCACCACCTGTGTGTCGGTGTATTCCGAGGTCAGCTCCCACGATATTTGCAGTATCGCACGGTGTATCTTGATGCCAAGGAAGTACTTGGGCTTCCTTGCAATGGACAGTGTCGCCTTGAAGGTGATAATGCCGTTGATGTTGGGCATGGTGGCAGTTCGGACGTAGGTGTAGCCGTTCCACGAACCGGCACCTTGCCACGTGAGATTGTAGGCTGACTTCACATCCTGCATGATGGCAGGGATGCGGTAGTAGTCATCGGTGGAGGTGGCATTGTCGTTAGCCGCCTCGCTCTTGGCATTCTGTATGTCTGCCAACTGCTGCTGCCATGTCGCCAATTCCTTCTTCAGGTTGTCTATCTTCGTCTTGTTGACATTATGTTGCTGCCGCAAGGCAGGGGCTTCCTCCACAGAGGCATTGGCTATCTGCGTGAGCAGGTTCCTGTTCTCTGTCTCCAACTGGCTTATCTGCGCCTCCAACAGGGCTATCTTGCTATTCGCCTCACGTTCCTTCTCGTCCAGTTCCGATAGGTCGAGATTATTTTCTGATACGCTTGTCCTCATGGCGCATTCCTTGCTGTGGGCATTGAGCGAACCGCCGCACTCACGGCACTTGTACTGCGTGCTGCCCTGTCCGAGGGTGACACCGTCCGAACAGGTGACGCTGATGGTCACGCTCTCCACGCCCTTCAGTTTGGCGGCATCGGTGGCTTGATAGTAACGGCGTGCGTCACTGCCGATGTAATAGACATAGCCCTCCTCGTTGTCGTTATACTCCGAGAGACGTGCCTGCAACTGACGCTTGAAGGTATTCAAGTCCATGCTGTAGGAGTCGAAGACATCCTCATACACCTCTTCCACGTTGTTCCAGCTCTTGGTAACGTGTATCTCGTAGGCGTAGGCCTTCTTGGTCTGCTTGCCGCCACGGCTGATGATGTACGACGACATCCAATAGTTCATCGTATAGGTGAAGCCGTCGCTCTGGGCGTTGAGCTGCTGCACACGGCTGCGGCTCCATCCGGCATGGTTCTCCGAGTTGGCCAGTATCTGCTCTCGCTGCGTGCTGTTAGGGTAGAAGTTGGGGTCGGAGGTGTTGATACGATACCAATGGTCACCGTTCAGAATACTGTTGTCATCGGTCGGCGGATAGTAGTCACAGAGGCTTACGCTGCCTTGGTCTCGTCGGGCAATGTACCAACGCTGTGTATAGTAGTTGCCCTGCGTCTCGCTCAGATAGTCTGTCATCCACGAGGTGATGTTGTAGTTGGAGAGGTCGAAGAGGGCTGCCACGTTGTCCTCGCCACCCACCAGACTAAGGAGTGTGCTGCCGATGCCGTTCTCTGCCTGTTCATAGAGGTCATGGTAGTTGTCATAGATGTCGATGATTTTACTCACCTTGCCATTGAAAAGGTCGTTGAAGGCACTCTGCTGCAAGAGTGCGCCTGATGCCCCGTTGATACCTGCCGTCGCCAACGATGCTCCCATATTGTAAAGCGTCTCGATGTCGGCGGTGAGGTTCTCCACGGTGAAGTTGCCGGGCACACTGGCGATGTCATCCAACAGCTGCTGCCAATCTACATTGCCTATCTCCGAGAGTTTGAGGATGGCGGCTATCTCTTGGTTGATTTCCAAGAACTGAATGTCGGCAAAGGTCAAGCTACTGTTGGTCACGACACTCTCAAACTGCATACACAGCGACTTTGTGTCGGCGCATATCTTCATCAGGTAACTGCCCCAGTAGAGGGCGGTCTGCGGACTTTTCAGCATCATTCCTGCCACCGTCCATATCTTGGGCATAATCTTGTTCGCCACCATATTGTGGATGCGGCGGTAATAGTAGTTCTCCGTGCTACTGCTCCAAATGCCGAGGTCGGTGAATGCCTTGCGCTCCAAGAACTTGGCAGCGAAGATGCCGGCAGTGGCAACCTCTGCGGCATTGTAGTGCTTCAAGATTTCGCCCACCTGCTCGTTATAATAGCTCTCTGCCATAGCTCCAGCACCGAATGCGGCAGCCATGGCGGCAACGATCTGCTTGTCGTAGTTCACGCTGTAATACTGCGCATGAACCCTTCCCACGACAAGTGTAAGACACATATATATTATAATAAGGTATAAACGTCTCATTGCTTCACTACTTTACGTTTTTACTACTTTCAGTTTCTACTATTCCACTACTTTACTACTTGTAGTATTTACTATTGGTAGTATTCACTACTAATCGTATTTACTACTAATCGTAAATACTACCCAGCCACCGTTCCCGAAAGTTTTGCTTTCGGGCATCTGGGCTTTACGTCTATTCCGGGATTTCCGTTTCCATCAATCAGCCCCCGTGCTCGCCGTGTCAGCGGCGAGTGGCTCCATCGTCCGTCAAATTGAGCACATGCCCCGCCTCATTGACCTTCTGCGCAAATGCCAACGACTTCCCGATGCCACTGGCATCCCAATCTCTGCAATACCGCTCGATAGCCTCCTGATGTCTGCACTTCAGTTCATGCTTATAGAGTTTCAATGCCTCCTTCTCAGCTCGCTCGGTGGTGTAGGTCATATAGCACTCGTGCGGCTCCTCCACACCATACACTCCGCTCGTCGATCCACGTCGGATAAACACCTCACGGAAGAAACTTCTTCCCTCCTTGTTATCCAAGCGGTTGACAGTGAATATCTTCTTGCAATCCACATCCGTCAATCCTAATATCGCCTTGATCTCGTCGAATCGCTCACGAAATTTGCTTTGGTCGAGCAGCATCACCACGTCGGAGTTGTTGATGATGGCTTCCTTCACGATGGGACTGCCGATGATGTCCTGTATCTCCTGTGTCACTACGCCCACGCTCGCCCAGAACTTTCGGGCTGTCTTGTATAGGTACTTGATGTACTCGGCCATCAGCGGCGAGGCGATGGCTTTCCATGCCTCCTCGATGACAAGGCACTTGCGGTTCTTCTTCAGGCGCATCTTCTGCAGGAACACGTCCATGATGATGAGCGTCACGATGGGGAAGAGCTGCTTGTTCTCCTTGATGGCATCCACCTCGAAGACGATGAAGGTCTCGTCGAACAAGGTGCTATCCACGTTCTCGTTGAGAATCTTGTCGTACTTGCCGCCACGGTAGAAGTTTTGGAGCATATAGGCGAAGTTGTCGCAGTCGATGGTGGTGATGTTGTTCTCGATGCAGATCTGGTCGAGACGCTCACAGGCGAACTCATAGAATGAGTCGAAGGAGAGGGTCTTCACGCTCAATGCCATGCGCCGTTCCTCCAGTCCCTTGATGAGTTTCTCCACCTTGTCGTGTATCTGCGTCAGCTCCGTGCCGCGCCGCTTCTCCATGGTGGAGAGGTTTTTTCTCAGTGTCTCCTTCTGTGAGGAAGGATAGGGCTGCACACCGTTGAAATAGAAATCGTAATACTCCGTCACCAACTGCTCCACGACACGGAACTCCAGTTCGGGTATCTGCGTCTCCGAGCCTTTCCATATCAGCAGTATCAGGTTCTTCAGGAAGTCTATCTTCTCAATGTTCAGCTCCCGCTTGCTGATGTTGAAGGGGTTCATGGTGATGGGCTTGTCCTCCGTATAGGCGATGTACTTGCCGCCCACATACTCGCAGAGTCCCTCATACGAGTTACCCGTATCGACCATGACGATGTCGGTGTTCTGCTCCCACAACTGACGCACCACGCTGTTCATGTGGAACGACTTGCCGCTGCCCGAAGGACCCAAACAAAAAAAGTTCGAGTTGTCGGTCAGCTTCTCCTTTCCCTCCTTTCCTGTGATGTCGATGGCTACGGGCACACCTTGGCGGTCGGTATAGTATATCTTCAGCGGGGTGTCCTCATTATGCACGATGCGCTCCTTGTACATCAGACAGGTGGCGGCATCGCCGAGGGTGAGGAATCGGTCGTAGTCGGCATTCATGCCATAGCAGTTGCCGGGGAAAGAGTTGACGAACAGCTCCAACTGGTTGTAGGCCCGCTTGCTGATGTGGATGCCCATGCGCGAGAAGGAGTTTTCGAGATGGTTGGTGCATTTCTGTATGTCGGTGTCGCCGCTCACTGCCACCACGAGGTTGTAGTGGGTATAGACGAGCTGCTTGCTCTCACGGGCTATCACCTCCTGCACACGCTTGATGTCCTCTACAGCCATCAGGTTGCTGGGGTTGGGCATGGAGGCATGGCGGTTTTTCTTCTTGTCGAGTAGGGCAAGCTCACGCTTCTGGTTGGGCACGAACACCATCTGGTTGAACACCACGCAGTCGGCTCCGGGCACGCTATCGACGATGCTCACGAGATCAACGGGCATACTGGTGTTGTTCACCTCGATATTTGCGTAGGGACGGATGACCGACGGCAAGTTGGCATAATCCACATCCACAAGGCTATACACCTTGCAGCTACGGTCCCCCATGCCGATGGTCTCGTCATCGACCTTGAAGTTGGTCATCGACACCACCTTGTCACGGAAGTTCATGGAGAAGAAACGGTCCACATACTCGCAGGCTTCCGTTTTGCCGAGGAATCGGGACTTCACGCCGGCATCCCTCAGCTGGTCGTGCACCTTGCGTATCTTCACCAAGAAGTCACGCCATTTCTTGTTGTCGAACGACATCAGACGGCTCTTCTTGTTCTCCTGTGTGATGGTGAGGTAGCAGACGCTGTCGGTAAAGGGTCTGCCGTTGAAATAGCGGAAGTAACTCTCGCTCAGGAACTCATGATTTCCACCGTTCTCTTCCTTGAATGCCTTCCTCACAAACACGTCCTGCTTGTGCAGCGCATAGCCTTCGCCCAAGGTCTGGGCAAGGGCGGCGAAGAGGTGGGTGAACTCATAGTAGGCCTCGATGTTGGCGGAATACTTCTGCACAGGGTTCTCCATCTTCAGAACAGCGGAGTATTCGCCCGTCTTGGTATAGAGCACGCCGATGCCATCCACTTCCTCGATGGAGAAGTAGATGTCCTGGAAGATGCGCTTGCGCTTCCCTCCCGTGCCGAATGCCTTGACACTGATGGCCATGCCCACGCAGATGGCTGAGAATATGAGTATGATGTATAGGGTCATTGTTCTTTTTCTTTTTTAATCGCAAAAAAGCGGGCGCACCCTCATGCGTGATGCCCCCACCTCCATTCACTTACAATCATTGATAGCTTTCCACTTGGACATAATGGATTCTCTTTTTTGTTTTACACTTTCTTTGAATAGGCATAGATGAATATGCCGTTGTCACTCTTCTTGCTGTGCAAGCCCTTGCGCTGCTTCATGACGATGAGAACGCCACCGACAGCTACGGCGAGGACTAGCAGCACGAGTCCTGCCACGAAACCGAAGATGCAGTAGCCGAGGATGAAACCCGCAACGGCTCCTCCTGCGGTGGCTGCCGCCCAGTAGATGTAGCGTCCCTGCAACCCGAAGAACTCCAATGGACGTTGCAGTCCCTTGAAAATGGGATAATCCGGAAAACGCTCTTGCTTTGTATCTGCCATAACTGTCAGTGTTTTAACGTTCTACATACTCACAATCTCACGCTGCGTTTAACCTCCAATGCCGAAGAACAGAGGCAGTGCCTGGGCTGCTGCAATGAGGAAAATACATGCGCCGACGACCATCATGATCTTCTTTTTCACGTCCTGTTCCTCGTTGTTCATGGCGATGTAAACGCTTATGGCTCCGACAATTGCAACGACACCTGCAATGGCATAGCAGAGCTTCACCACGATAGGTACATACTTGGCAATCTCCTCCGTCACTGTGGTAAGCGCGGTCGTTCCTGCCGAGTAGTCGCCGGCTGCGTTCTGTGCCATTGCTGCGGTGGTGCCGACAAGCAACATCAGGGCGAGCGTTTTCATGCGCTGTGAAGAGAAGAATCCCTTCACCTTCTTGTTAATCCTTTCAAACATTCTTTTTACCTTTTAATTTGTTACACTTTGAGTTATCTTATCTCGTATCACCTGTATCTCAAATCTGATAACCGAAGAAAGCGGGGAAGACGATGGTCGCTCCTATGAGGAACAGGCAGGCTCCCACCAGCATCATGATGTTCTTCTTCACTCCTTCTTCGCCCGTATTCATCTTTATATATATCTGCAAGGCGCTGACTATGACCACGATGCCCGCCACTGCATAGCACAGATAAACGATATAGAGCATCATCGTCACGGCATAGTCATGGGCACTCGCAAGTGCGTCCGCTCCCCAGCTGTAGTCCACGTTGCCACACTTAGCACTGGCCAGAGCTGGGGTTAAAGCGGCATATAATGATAGAAATGCACTTCTTGTTTTTGACATCATATCTCATTATTGAGTGATTCCACCTTGACCATGTCACGTCCATTGTGACGAAGACCGCGGGCGATGATGGTGTTGTTCAATTCTTCCGAATACATGGGGTCGGAATAGGTGGTATTCACTTCCTCCATCTTCTTCTCGATTGCGCTTTGTATCTTTTCAAGCACATGAGGCTTGCTCTCTTCCGCAGTGGCGGCTGCCTCCTCTGTAGGCTCTGCAAGCTGCTTCTCCTCGTAGGCTGTCTCATATTGGTTGTCGCCTACGCTGAAACCACCGTCGCTCTCGCTGACCGCTATCGACTCTTCCTCGTCGGTCATGTCACTGACATCAAACGACTCGCCCTGTGACTTCTCGTCCTTGGGCTTTCCGTACAGATCCTGCACGATGATGACCGTATAGTAGATGACATAGATTATGGTCACGACAATGGCGAATATTACAAATGACTTCATATTTTCAAGTTTGATTTTACTATGGTTTGGCTTATTGCCGATGCAAAGGAACTACCTTTTCTTCAATCTTAAACCGAAATGACTTTCCGCGGAGCCAAATCTTAACTCTAATTTTGATTACACTCGCAATCATACTCAAAAATCAAACTCGAAAGGCACAAAAAAAGCCCTTCCGATAGGGAAGAGCTTGTAAAGAGGGTGGATGAAAAAAATGTGGATGGCTATATGGTCAGGTACTTGCCATGGGAGAAGTCCTGATGTTCGTTAGAGAAAACATAGCCCAACTGGTTGGACAAGCATTGGGTGTTGCCTATCCTGGCATCGATGTTGGTGTGCGAATGTCCGTATATCCAATAGTCTATGCCGCTATCGGTGATATAGTCCTCCAACTCTACGGTGAACGCCACGTTTGCCTTGCTGCCTTGAAACTTTGGGTGGAGCATACGGAACGATGGTACATGATGGGTGACAACAATCTTATGGGCTGCTTGCGAATATGCCACTGCATCCTTGATAAAGGTGAGGCAACGTTCATGCTCAGCATTGAATTGGGCATGGGTCATCAGCTCACCTTTATATAATATACGGCGGAAGTCGCTTATCACTTGCTCGGTGAAGTAAGCGTCCTCCAAAGGAATCCTCGACCAAAGGGTGGAGAGGATGATGTCGGTGTCGCCAATCCTCGCAATACCGTTGTAGTGGCTGAATACATTGGGACGTACCTCCAAGAGATAGCCGTCGGGCAGTGTCGCCACATCATAATATTTGTAGAACTCATGGTTGCCCATGCAGCAATGCACCTCCTTGTAGTTCTCCGATGCCCAGTCCCAAAAGGGATGCTTGGAGTAGTTGTCATCGCCGAGATAGCCGATGTCGCCGGCAAGCAGCAGTATGTCGCCCGTCACCTCCAAGGGGTGGGCTTTCAGATACCGCCAATTGTCGGCAAACTCCAGATGCAGGTCGGATGCGTATTGTATCTTCATATTGGTCATGCTTCTATAAACAATTCATCCAGTTGATCTAACAGTCCGGTCACAAATGCCTCGTCTTGACCGAGTGACTTTGACAATGGTTCTGCGAGAGTTGACCAGTCGGCTCTGATGGAGGCGACAAACTCCCTTATACATGCCACTATTGAAGCAGGAGCCTCAATGTTGTCCTCAGTCATTATGACCACATTTTTCAGGATGTCCGAACGGTGCTTCTTGATGTCTTTGGTGTTCACATGCTTGCCGTCCCGCTTGTCTGCCATGAGATTTAGGTAGGCTCTTGCCTTCAGTGCTATCAAGGCAGCGGAATTGGCATGGCGTATGCCATCAGTCAGTTGGCTGTGTGCGATAGTAAAGTGATAGTAATCATCGTCCATGATGATGGCACTAAGACTCGACACATCTTCATCGGTCGGGATAGGTTCTATGACAAATCCCTTTGGCTCTCCAAGCACGTCGGGGTGGCGTGACAGCAGTTCTATCATCTCGGGATAGCCGTCTTTACCATCAAGGAAACGATACATTTCATACCTTGGTGGCTCACCAGCCTCCTGTTTCCTCTTTTCAGGTCGATAGCCAGCCTCCCGCACAAACTGCCAGAAGCGATTGGCGAAAGCCTCGGTCATGTTCTCTACGATGACTATCATGTCGATGTCGTGTGTGGCGCGTGGACGCACCACGGTATTGGTCATGGTGATGTCACAGGCTGCTCCGCCTATCACCACATAGTTTTCTGAGTATTCCGCAAATGCTTCACGGAACTTGACTAATCCTTCCATTTCTGTTCACTGATTATTCGTTCTACTTCTTTTTCTACTCTCGGATCATCATCATCTCTCAACGAAAGGACAAGGGAAAGGCGATCAACCCACTGGCTTTTGTCGCCCATTTTGCTGACAACAGGGTATTTCCATACCTCTATGATATAGTTGCCGTCATAGATGTTGGGATTCTCCATGACATCAGCCGACTTGACGGCACGATATTCCTTGCTTGTCATCATTATCATCTCTTCCCGGTCACGATTAAGCATGGAATAATGTGCCAGGGCATTGATGCCGCATACGGGGTATTCCGCATCCAAGCGTATGTCATCGCAAAAGATGCGGTTCTCCACAGGTGACAGCAAGACGTTCTGAGCCTTGTCCCACAGTTCCTTGCCCTTCAACTCGAAGTGTACCACCTTGCTGCGCTGTCCGTTCTGAATCTTTTGACACAGTCCTACATCTTCAAGACAGGTGACACCCAACGTGACGCTTTCGTAAGAATATGGAAGCAACGGTGCAATATCCCTTGGCGACATTCCTTCAATACTGCCCACCTGTAGGTGATAGAGTAGTATGTATTGCGCCACAGGGGTCAATACTTCGGCAATCTTCCTGTTGCTTGTCTTCTCCAATGCTATGATGCCTGGCAGATGGGCATATTCCTCGGACATGACAAAGAAGACTCCTTTGTCTGCCAGTCTGTGTCGCTCGTAGGTGGGTCCGGGCGCAAGGATAAACACCGCAGGCAGTCCCAGGGCTTCGGTCAACCGCTTGCCCGTGATGGCGCAAGTCCGTGGAGAGGGATTGCCCTTCTTGGGCTCAACGAACAGCAGGGGCGTGCCTTGGTATGTGCCATCATAGAAACGGTATGAGAGTTTCTCGCCAACCGTGATGCCTTTCAGGCTTTCCTTGGCACGAGGTTCCACCTCAAAGCGTCTGCCCAATATCCTTATTTCTTTTTTCAATTCCACTCTGCTACATTTTAATAATGTATTAAAACGATGCAAAAATAAGGATAATAATTGAGAATCAAGCATGTTTGGGCGAAAAAGTGCAGATTTGATATGTAATTTCAATGCATTTGAGCCATTTTTGCATCAAATGATGGTGTTTTCGTCTTTATAATGTCATTCAGATGCCGTTCGTTTCTTCCTCATCAGATAGTCGTTGACATCCTTGTAGTCGGCATATCTGAAGGACTCGTCCGTCACCCTGTACTCGAATACATTGCTGATGCTCTCAACCGTCTTGCGTCCTGCCTGGTCGTTGTCGAGGAAGCAATGGATGTGGGTGTAACGGTCAAGGTAATGCAATGCCTGTTTGAGGTTGGCGACTGAGTTCAGTATCATATAGTCGCAAGGGCTTTCAACGACAAACCATCGGTCTTGCTGTTTAACGAGGGTCATATAAGCAAGGAAGTCCATGAAGCCCTCAAAGACCAGACAACCGTTTTGCCACTCGTTGAACGTATGGGCAAGCAGGGTGATGTCCTTATGCCCGATGCAGCCCTTGAAATAGGGATTGCGCACCTCATGTCCTTCACTCAGATTGCCAAATGCAATGCCATAGTAATGTTTTTGCTCAACCTTGTAGTGTATCTCCCTGCAATACATCCTGCCAATGGTGATGTCTATCCGTCGGCTACTGAAATAGGACAGCAGAGAATGGTTGCTCAGTGGGAGCAGCTTCACATCGTTCATCTTGGTTGTCGTGTATTCCTTGGCTGCGATAGCGGTCTCGATTGCCTTATCCACAGTGGCAATACTCTTGGACGCAAGGTAGGCAAGGGCATCGGAAACGGATTGTTTGTTATACATACGCTTTACCAGCTCCACAAGGTCACCGCCCTCCTTAATGGCGTAGTCGTACCACAGGTTCTCCTTCTTGCTGACCTTGAACGATGCGGTCTTCTCGTCCCTGAAGGGTGACAGATACCAGTAGGCATTGCCCTTCTTCTTTTTCAGCGTTACATTCTCCTTGTCTAAGAAGTCTATAATGCTCAGTTTCTTCGATTGTTCAATATTCATTGTACTTTCATTTGTTCGGTTTTACTTTGTCCATGGAAACAGTTTACTTTACCCTTTCTCCTATATAGGCACACCCGTAAACTAAACCATTTGCTAAACTACTTTTCCGCTTCCCAATTCAGCCTCCGATTTCAGTTTACTTTGGCCTTATTTCTTATATATAGGCACGGACGTAAACTAAACTGGTTTCTGAACTGTTTTTATTCCTCTTCATGGAACAGGTCAATCTCGGCAGGTGTATATCCGAAATAGTAATGATTATCCCGCTTCACTATGAGCTTTTGCTCGTTCATCAGATATTTCAGCATTTTGATGATAACGCTTCTGCCACGCTTGAAGCCGATGTCTGCATAGGCTTGCGTCAATTCCTCCACCATGCGATCGAATCCTTTGATAGGTTTCTCCTTGAATGCAGCCGTCAGTGCCTCGTTATGCTGTTCGGATGTCAAGTCTTGGTAAGTAAACCTTGACGGTTGCTTGTCACCTTCTCCCTTCTCCGGCGTGTATTCGACAATCTCTGGCAGTCCTTCCTCATTGACGGTAAAGGCAAACGGCTTGAATTCCTTCTCACGGATGTGCATAGCCTTCACCTCGCTGATATCGGGATTGGTGGTGCTCTTGGTGATGACAAGCACCGTCTCTGCCTTGTTGTTCATCTCCGTACCGATATGCCCGCGCACGTTATTGTCGCCCTTGTTCTGATGCAATACGCAATGGATGTGCAGGTCATACTTTGATGACCATTCCATCATCTTGTTGATGACCTCGACCGATTCTCCCGCATTGTTGATGTCAAGAAGCAAGTCCCTGATTCCGTCGATGATGACCAGTCCATAGCTTTGGTCTTGGGCAAGCGCATAGTCTATGACCTCTATCCTGACGGAGGGCGTGTACTCCCTCAGACAGATAAAGTCCAGATTCTCGTTGTCGATGCTTGTAGGCAGACCGGCGAGCTTCAGGATGCGCTCCAGCACATTATGGCAGTGATAGCGGCTCTGCTCCGTATCTACATACAGTATCTTGCGTTTCCCCTCTGGCAGACTGGCGCGATAGTTCAGTACCTTGCCGTTGGCGAGGGAAGCGGCTACCAAGGCAGACACGTTGAAGGTCTTTTTCGCCTTTGCCTTACCAGTAGAAGCACTGAAGTTGCCCAATGTGGCTATGCTGGAATTATCAACCCATATAATCTGAGGAGGTGTTTTATAAGTATCTGTTGCCTTTATCAACGATTCGCTCAATATGCGATTGAGACGCTGTACTCCTTCCTCTTTTGAGTTAGGCTGTACATGTTTGTTATTTTCTTCCATTTTCATTCTTTCGGATTATCAATTTCTATTTTCGTTACCATTCCAATGACCTCTTGTTTGTTTTGGAGCAGCCACTTGTCGATTTCTTCTCTATTAAAATACAGCATTTTTCCCCTTGGCTTATAGTGTGGAACTTCTTTTGCGGCTGTAAGTTTGTATAGCAGGCTTTCAGAAACCCCAATATACTTACATGCTTCGTCAAACCCCAAGACGGTTTTGGTCTGCTTGACCATCTGCTCCAATTCCTCGATTCGCTCTATTAGTTTATCAATAGGTCCCAAAGCTTCCAAACTGTCTTCTATTGCGACAATTCGCTCATAGAGTCTAAAATGTCTTTCATTCATGTGTCACGTACCTTAATTAAATTGTTTACAGACAGTAGCACGGTTATATTAGCCGTCTATTCTTTCTTTGTGTAGATAGTACATATTCCTCTGCTTCTCTTTGAATCTCGTTCTTCGATTTGCCCTTGGTTCCTTGAAGCCATTCATCTATCTCAGATTTGAGGAACATGATACGTTTGCCTCTCTTGTGAAACGGTATTTCCCGATTGCTTGTCCAGCAATATATGGTATGCTCTACCGGATGTGTTGGGAGATAAGCACATAATTCAGCAACCGTAAACCATGTTTCTTCTTTTTCTGATTGAACAAGTTCATATATACCATCAATCTTGTCTTCTAATGATGACAGCTTTTTCAGTACCCCCGTTATAGCGTTGGGAATATCTTCAAATCTTATACTATTTTCTTCCATGCTAATTAATTTTTATGATTTTTGATGCAAAGTTATGGGGAGACTGTCACTAAATAGAAAAAGTAACGTGATAGTAAGGCAGTATCAACCAAACTATCACGTTTTTACTTTCATTTAGCAGAATTATTGTGATTTATTCCTCTCTTAATATCTGTTCGATGGATTTGCAGATGGCATATTGACTTGCTGTCATGGAAACGTTTCTTCTTATCCTTGAAAGAGAAGAGGAAAGACAACTCGAAGTTATGAATTTCTCTGTTCCGTCCTTTTTGATACTGGTTAAGAAGCGACCTTCTCCCATGACATATTGCCAATTATTGTTTATCAAATGGTATTGAGCCATAGCGTCAAACAGTATGGCTACATTACGTACATTTTTTACACGGATAGATGCGTCCAAGTCGCACTTGAATAGGCGACACAAGTCGCTACGCACATCACTGTTGTCGGCAAAATCAAATATGTCGTGACTTTGGACAAGTTCTACCAACAAAACCATCTGTCTGTCTGACAATTGGCATCCCAAAGTGAGGATGGACGATTTCTTTCGGGTAAGGATTGGCAGACCAGTACCCACATGTTGAAGAAACAACTCAATAAGTTCCTGCTTGGAATAATCTTCTTTTTTCTTGATTATTGACACACACTTAGAGTCTCTAAACAAAGTACCAATAATGCCAATTGCCATCTGTCGCGAGTTCTTACAACGTGCACAATCACAGTCAATATATTGGTGACTGCGCTCAAATAGTTCTATGAAGTACTCTGTCTTCATATGATTCTTTTCAGCTTGAAGATACCAACTTCTTGCGATCTCAAACAACTCATACAGTTCTCTGTAGAAGTCTTCTGTACACTCCACATGTTTGTGGACACGCTTGCTCTCTTCAAAAAGAGAGAAGCCAAAAAAGGCTGTCTTTTTTCATTTTTATCTGTTTATTTTTATAAATATTTGGTTTCCACGAAAGGTTAAAGTGCCAAAACAATAGCATCATTACATAGAATGATGAAAATGAAAGGCACTAAAAACCACCTGTACAATAAAGGACTTATTGATACAAGTGGTCTTCTATACTAAGTGCTTACAAATGATAATCACTATTCATCTATGTCCAACTTAAAAGCTTCTGTAGCTTCATCTTTCTTCTTGTCAATTACTTTTGCGTAGATTTGCGTAGTTTTTACATTGGTATGCCCTAACATTTTGCTTACTGTATATATGTCTGTACCGTTAGCCAATTGTAACGTTGCATAGGTGTGGCGGAAGCAATGAAAGGTGATGTGCTTGGTAATCCCTGATGCTTTTACCCACCGTTCCAAAGGCTTTGATATCCATGAAGGGTCAGGCAGTCCGGCAAACACCAACAGTTCTCCGTCATTCTTGCGCTCACCGCAAAGCTTGTATGCCTGTGGCGATATAGGCATGTATTCAACGCCCTTAGTCTTCTGCTGAGTGAAATTGAGACGGTACCCACCATTGTATTCTTCCACCTCTGACCATTTAAGCTTTTGAATATCGCTATGTCGCATTCCTGTCAGTGCAGAGAACAAGGCTGCCCGTTTTAGTATATCATCACACGGAGTCTTTGCCAATATATTAAGTTCTTCAAGTGACAGATACTCTCTCCGAGCACTCTGAAACATGATATTCTTAGCCTTGGCAGCAATATCACAATTCAGATAGCCATCCACAAAAGCTTGTTTGAGTGCCGCCTTGAAGATAGAGAAGTACGTCGATGCCGTATTCCTTGAAATAGTTCCTTTCTTAGAACCACCCTGCGGTGCCTTTATCAAGAAGGAACGGAATGCCTCAATATACTTCATGTCAATCTGCGAGAACTGTATGTAGTCACACTTGGCAAACATTGACAACAGTGTGTGCAATCTGCGCCAGTTGACAACTATCGATTCTGACGCAGTTTCCTCTCTTTCTTTGATTAGCTTCTCAATATACTCCAGAACATTGCATTTTGAGCGTTCGCTTTGTTCTGCCATTTCCATTTGCTGGTCAGTAAAGAGAGCCATATTGTCGTATTCTTTTTGACGTAGGACTCGAACGCCATCCGCATAAAGGCAAGTTTCCATATCTTGCTTGGATTTACACTGAATAACGCCATTGTCATCTCGCTTGGGCTTGTACTTTATTCTACCAGCAACGGCTCGCTCACTACGTCTTTTATCCCATATCGGAGTAGTAATAGACCTCCTGAGATATTCACGCACTCGTTTGGGTTTGTCACTTCCCGTCTCATAAACAGGATAAGCTTCAAGATAGATGAACCACTCATCTCTCCACTCACTTTTCTTTAATTTGACGGAGACTTTAGTATAATCTAATCTTTTCATAATGGTTTTATATCTTTATAAAGTTTGTCTATTGATGCCTTGTGAGCATACACGTAATTACCGATTTGCCGGGTCGGTATTGAGTATTTTCGTATATGAGCATACACGGTGCTGTCATCCAGATGAAATTTCTTGGAAATCTCACCTATTGTATAGCAATCCTCTGGTTCCATGCGGTACATGGTAACTGGTTTCCTTGGCTTGGTGTCAAGCGGAGACTGTCTTAACGGAAACAGATTCATTAGTTCTCCTTTGCATACAAGTCGTATTCCTTTCTCTGGCTCAATGAAGGAAATCTTTTTCATGTAGATGAGCCTATAAATGGTTGAGCGGCTTGCACCAAACATAGCATACGCTTCCGTTATGCTGATATACTCTTTAGACTTGGGCATATTGCTTACAATCTTGTCCAGTTCAAGTTGGCGTTTTTCTTCATCATGCTTACGCTTCCACGCCACCTTGGAGCATTTGGGTGAACAATACCAGGACTCCAAAGTCCTTGCGAAGAACTCTTCTCCGCACACAGGACATTTCCGTACTATCTTATACTTTGCTACTGCCATAATTCATTCATTTTGTAGTTCTTAATATCTATTCTTCTCATCATATCTACTTTTTCTTACAGGTACAAATAAGGTACAGATGTTTATAATAATAACGCAAAGATAGCAATATTATTGTGTACGGCCAAAAACAAGAAAAGCGTGTAACTCATTGAGCTACACGCTTTCCATTTGATATTGTATTCTTATTTCTCTATGTGCTTATTTCACTTCTTCGAAGTCAGCGTCCTGAATGTCTTCGTTGCCCTTGTTGTCAGAGCCGGCGTTCTGCTGAGGACCTGCCTGCTGACCGCCTTGGAAACCAGCGCCTGCACCCTGCTGGGCACCACCTGCCTGGCTGTACATGTCGGCACTGGCAGCCTGCCATGCTGTGTTGAGCTCGGCCTTGGCAGCATCGATGGCGGCAATGTCCTGAGCCTTGTGAGCCTCCTTCAACTTGCCAAGAGCAGCCTCAATGGGAGCCTTCTTGTCGGCAGGGAGCTTGTCGCCAAGCTCCTTGAGCTGGTTCTCGGTCTGGAATATCATAGAGTCGGCTTCGTTGATCTTGTCAACGCGCTCACGTTCCTTCTTGTCTGCCTCGGCGTTGGCTTGTGCTTCAGCCTTCATGCGGTTGATTTCGTCTTCTGACAAGCCGCTTGAAGCTTCGATACGAATGGCTTGTTCCTTGCCAGTGGCCTTATCCTTGGCAGATACCTTCAAGATACCGTTGGCATCGATGTCGAAGGTAACCTCAATCTGAGGCACGCCACGACGGGCGGGAGCAATGCCGGCCAGGTTGAAGCGGCCGATGCTCTTGTTGTCGCGGGCAAACTGGCGCTCACCCTGCAATACGTGGATAGTAACCTCGGGCTGGTTGTCCTCAGCGGTTGAGAACACCTGGCTCTTCTTGCAAGGAATGGTTGAGTTGGCATCAATCAACTTGGTCATTACGCCACCGAGTGTTTCGATACCCAATGAAAGCGGTGTAACGTCGAGCAATACGATGTCGCCCACACCCTTCTCCTTGTTCAAGATGGCACCCTGAATGGCAGCACCTACGGCTACCACCTCGTCAGGATTTACACCCTTTGAGGGAGCTTTGCCGAAGAAGTCCTGTACCAACTGCTGTACGGCAGGAATACGGGTAGAACCACCTACAAGGATTACCTCGTCAATGTCGGCAGTAGTAAGGTTGGCACCCTTCAAGGCTGCTTCGCACGGAGCCTTGCAAGCCTCAATCAGGTTGTGAGCCAACTGTTCAAATTTGGCACGGGTAAGCGTCTTTACCAAGTGCTTAGGCATGCCGTTAACCGATGTGATGTAGGGCAGGTTGATTTCGGTAGTTGTAGAGCTTGAAAGTTCGATCTTAGCCTTTTCGGCAGCCTCCTTCAGGCGCTGCATGGCCATCGGGTCGGTTGAGAGGTCGGCACCTTCGTCGTTCTTAAATTCGTTAATCAGCCAGTCGATGATTACGTGGTCAAAGTCATCACCACCCAGGTGTGTATCGCCATTGGTTGAGAGCACCTCAAACACGCCACCGCCAAACTCAAGGATAGAGATATCGAATGTACCACCACCAAGGTCGAACACGGCAATCTTCATGTCCTTGTTAGCCTTGTCAATACCATAGGCAAGGGCAGCTGCGGTAGGTTCGTTAACGATACGTTTAACGTCGAGACCTGCAATTTGTCCGGCCTCTTTAGTGGCCTGGCGCTGAGAGTCTGAGAAGTAGGCCGGCACGGTGATAACGGCTTCCGTTACCTCCTGTCCGAGGTAATCCTCTGCGGTCTTCTTCATCTTTTGCAGAACCATTGCAGAGATTTCCTGCGGTGTGTACTGGCGGCCGTCCACCTCAACACGTGCGGTGTTGTTCTCGCCGCGTACCACCTTGTAAGGCATACGTGCAATTTCCTTCTGCACCTGGTCGTAGTTTTCACCCATGAAACGCTTGATTGAGTAAATCGTGCGCAAGGGGTTGGTTACTGCCTGACGCTTGGCGGGGTCGCCCACCTTGCGTTCGCCACCTTCAACAAAGGCTACCACCGAAGGAGTGGTGCGCTTGCCTTCGCTGTTGGCAATTACAGTAGGTTCGTTACCTTCGAACACTGACACACAGCTGTTCGTTGTACCTAAGTCAATACCAATAATCTTTCCCATGATTGTATCTTTTTTTTATTATTATTCGTGTTATATATTTATATGTGTGTACCTCTGTACTATTTTGAGCGGTACGCCCATACTTATGCAAGCGGCGTGCCAAAGATGGTTATGACAGAAAAAATATTTTGTTGTCATGTGCAACTGTGTCAGTGCAGATGGTGTAGACAGTCCTTATATAATGTTTTTTCGCAAAACTGTCTGCACTCTGCACTAATGCCTTGTAATGCTTTGATTATCAATGTAAAAAATAGTGTATGTAAGGGCTGATTTTGTCTGCACTGCCATCTGCACTCGTGCTTGTGCCAGGGGCGTCATATCGCTTGTGCCAGTCAGAAAAAAATGTATAGGGAGGCAGAAAAATCTGTTGCTCTGACAGAAAATCCGCTCCCCCTATGCCGTAATGTGCGGGTGGCACGACTGTTTTTGTTGCGAGCCGTGTGCGGTATGGCGGCAGTGCAGACGCGTGCAGACGGGTGCAGATAGGGGGCAGACGGGTGTAGGCGTAGTGCAGAAGCTTTTTGGGCTTGTCTGCACAGCACAATCTGCTGATAATCAATTCTTTTGTGTGCAAAAGTGCAGAGTGCAGACAAAATGGCTGAAAACAGAATAAGGGGCAAATATGTCCTTTCTGCCATTATAGTGTGGCGTGTAGATAAAAAGGAGAAATACAGAATGCCATTAGCAAGATTTTTTGTAAACCTTTCAGCTTGTCAGGCTGCTGGTCAAGAATGCTGCCAATGGTCATAAAATATGTTATGCAGCATAAAAAATGATATTTCTTTGCAATTTGTTGGGTGGTACGGCTCATGCTGCCTATATTTGCAAACAGAAACAAAAATAACTCATTTACCAACAAAACGTTCGTTATAGCCTATGAAAACATTTACGTTTGTAATGCTATCTGCGCTTACATGTGGCAGTGTGGCATCAGCTCAACCCTTCCAGTCAGTTCCAGGCCGAAGCCGTGCATTGCCATTTGCCTCGGTGTTGCACAATGGTGTAGACGCCAAGGCCCAAGTGGGGCGTAGTGGTAAAAAAATTGGCAAATTGTTGTTTGGCGGCCGCCAGGCACAAGCTCCCGTGTCGTGTCTGTCGCAGAGCAAGGCTGCCGAGGTGCTCCCCATTTGGGTGCCCCAAACCGAGGAGGTGTGGACACGCAGTTATAAAACTCCCGATGCCGACATGCAACGTGCCGAGCGTTACACCTTGTTCTATGACAAAAACGGCTCAGAGTGTGGTTGGCGTCTGCATTCGTTTGCCGAGGGCGACACTTTGCCCTATTCGCGGCAGATGGTGTCGTATGACGAGCAAGGCCGTCAGTCGGTTGTGACATTTGAGGTGTCGAAGGACGGCAAGAACTATTCTCCCTTCTGGATAACCACCTACAAGTACGACCCCGTGGTTCAGAGTTTCGTGACCGAACAAAAGACTCTTATGTGGAATGCCGACAGCGCAGCCTATGTGTTTGGCGACGGCGGCGGTTGCAAGCGTTGGGACATTGTGCGCGATGCCAGGGGCAGAGTGTTGACAAGCGAATATTGGTATCAGGACTACAGCACCCCCACGCCGCAGTTGAAGCAGCGCCTTACCGCTACTTATGCCGACTCGGTTGGGCATGCAGTGGACATTAAGTACGAAGGCTTGGAGTATGATTACAACACAAATGAAGATGTGTGGCAAGAGACAGAGTCGTACCGCAGCATAAAGTGGGCTGCCACAGACGATCAGTATGTTGACATCGATGCTTCATTCTTGCAGGGCGAACAACGCATGCTTGCTGCCGACACCTATTATGCAGGCCAGGCTAATGGTACATTGTCAGTAACTTACGATGCCAAAAATGTGGAGGATTATGCTTACGTGATAGACCAGCCCGGGGTGGGCAAGCAGGAGTTCAAGATATGGACCACCGATGCCAATGGCAGTTACGAGTATCATAACAAAACGACCTATATAGCCAACGATTATCAAGGTTCAGGTTGGGACCTCGATAGTGTGGTGGTGAAGAATGACGACCATGGTTACACGGTGAGCCAGGAGAAGTTTTTGCTCTCCGACGTCAAGGTGGCCAATGGCGAGGGTTATGAGTTGCAGGACGGCAACAAGTATCATATCACCTACCATCCGGAGTACGACATACCGCAGTCGGTGGCATATGAGGGCTACTACTACATATCAACCGACCCCGACAATCCTTGGGGCAGCTTCGAACAGCGCTATGTCGAGACCAAACGCACTGATTATTCAGATTATATAAATGCTGCCGAGGGTGCGGGTGAGTTTACCGCCATCAAGCCGGTTGGCAAGTCGGCTGTGGATATTGATGTGCGTATGGGGGCCAACCAAGTGTCGTTCACAGCTCCAGGCCTCAAGTCGTATCGTTTGTTCGACGCCAAAGGTCGCGTATGCCTCTTGGCCACAGGTCGCGATGGAGGCACAGTCAACACCTCGTCGCTGCCCAAGGGTCAGTATCTCTTGCAGATTGTAACGGCAAACGGCGTGAAGTGCGTCAAGATTGCAAAGTAATAATGGGTAAGACCCCGTTAGCTGACTCTGTCAGCGGATAGTGGTTGCCTGTCAGCACAGAAGGGCTCTTTGAGTCGGAAACTTCGGTGCTGGCAGGCAATTTCTTTTGCAGCAGGTGTTTGATGCAGCCATTGTGTAGCGGTACATAGTGGTGGCATAATGATAAAATGTGAGTTTTTTGATAGTGTACTTGTCAAAATGCCGAGTTTATTCACAAACAATGCAAAAGCGTGCAACTTTTTTGTTCCTATACTTGCATTGTCGTGGTTGTGGCCGTAACTTTGCACTCGAAAACAAGACATAAGCTAAGCTATTGAATAATTTGATATAGTATTAGTTCTGCGAAAGTTCCTTCTGCGAAGAAGCGACTGGGTAGAAAGATTAAGTATTAGGTTAACAAGATTAGGTAAAAGATTAGATTAGGTAAAAAAGATTTGTAGAAAGGTAACTGTTAGATGATTGGCTCAGATGTGAGCCGGTGGGCGTGGCAATAATGTGCCTCGCACCACTAAAAAAGATGAGAAAGGGCGGAAGCCCTTTTTTTTGTGTCCGTATGTTTACCCCTTTGGGGTTGATATACACTCAGTTTTGCGTTGTATTATAATTTATTGCTGTACGGTAAAATGTAAACATGCGAAAGGGCTCAAGCACCATACGCTACCTCTAATGGGGGCGACGCGTCCCGAGGCTGCTGAAAAATGCCCGACGCGAGACGCGTCGCCCCCATTA
>CAVBFA010000032.1:0-8006 GCA_963594595.1 Oscillibacter sp.
ACTCTATCTTGAATACTGAATACGCAGGACATGCAACCTTGTTGGCAAAGAAAGCCTGTGAGGATAATTGCGATGTGGTAGTAGCTGTAGGCGGAGACGGAACAATTAATGAGATTGGCAGGGCACTCATCGACACAAATACAGCCATGGGAATCATACCTTGTGGATCTGGCAACGGACTGGCGCGACATCTGATGCTGCCCATGGACATAAAGAAATGCATTATGATAATCAACAAATGCATGACTCACGACCTTGACTATGGAGTAATTGACGGCCATCCGTTCTTCTGCACTTGTGGCATGGGCTTTGACGCTTACATAAGCATGAGATTTGCCGAGGCCGGCAAACGAGGTCCCGTGACTTATCTTGAAAACATTCTCAAATCCGGATTGAAATATGAAGCAGAGGAATACACTATTGAAGCAGAAGAGATAGGCACAATATACAAGCGCGCATATCTCGTGTCGTGTGCCAATGCCTCACAATACGGCAACAATGCATACATAGCACCACAAGCTTCGATGAGTGACGGTCTGCTCGACGTTATAATTATGGAACCTTTCGACATGATTGATGCGCCACAAATAAGCATCGACATGTTCAACAAGACAATCAACAAGAATCCAAAAGTCAAGACTTTCAAGTCGAGCCACATATTGGTACACAGAAAGAAGGAAGGGGTAATCCATTATGACGGCGACCCTGTAATGGCTGGAAAAGACATTGACATCACCTTACACCATAAAGGAATAAAAATTGTTGTGAACCCTGAAGCAGACAAGAGCAGAAGAAAACCCAACATGGTGCAGAACGCCTTCTGTGATTTGTTCAATGACATTTATGCCGTAAGGTCAGACATAACGAAACAGGGAAAACACATACAGACGATAAACAAGCTTCTGCTGAAGAAGCTCAATAAATGAAATAGAGCAAACTGATTATTCTAGCCAGCTAATGAAGTTTGCTGGCAATAATAAAATTTAAGCCGGACTCAAGCAAATGGTCCGGCTTAAATTTTAATCATCGGGTATGTTGAATATATTAGTTGTTTACAGAACCACCAACAATATCCAACAATTCATTAGTAATGGCCTGCTGTCTACTCTTGTTATATTGCAAATTCAACTCTCGCAACAATTCATCTGCATTGTCCGTTGCCGTCTGCATGGCAACCATACGTGCTGCATGTTCGGAAGCTATACTGTCCAACAGAGCTGTATACAGCATAAGATGTGCCAACTTAGGAATCAGGAGCTTGAGAACCGTGCTCATGTCTGGCTCTACAATGAAATTGTCATTCAGAGGTACCACATGCTCTTCTTTCTTTTGCTCTTCTTTCTGATTCTCTTTCAGATAGGCTTGCATTTCTGCAGTAACGGTCTTATGCGAGAGATCACGGTTGTTGTCTTGTCCAACACAAGAAGTAATGTCAATAGGCAGGAAAGTCTTGCGTTGCAATATTTGAGAACCGGCACTCTTGAAATGATGATATAGAAGCTCGACTCTATCAAACTCGCCTTCAACGAATTTCTTTCCGAGTTCTTTTGCTATTTCGATACATTCAGAGACATTAGGCTTCTCGGCAAGTCTTGTGAAATCACCAGCTATCGGCAGTCCCATTTTCTTTGCCTGTTCAGCAACTTTTCTTCCTATCGGATAGACAACTATGTTCTCTTTACCCAAGGACATGTTCTCTTCTACAACAGAGTGTAGCAGTTTCGCAACATTTGTATTAAAGCCACCACAAAGACTGCTGTTCGACGAATATGCAACGAGTGCAATACGCTTTACCGGGCGAACCTCGCTGAAAACAGTATGTGCATCAGCCTCACTGGCAAGAAAAGTCTTGAGAATGCGCTCAAGCATATTTTCATAAGGAAGCATATTCTCTATCATCTGCTGCGCATGATGAAGTTTCGAAGATGCAACCATTTTCATTGCACTTGTGATTTTGCGCGTACTGTTGACGGAAGAAATTCTACCTTTGATTTCTTTTAGTGACGGCATAAGCAATTACTTTTTATATTGTCCGGCAACGTCGGCCATTACATTCTCAACCTTCTTGCTTACCTCGTCATTGATTACGCCAGAGGCAAGGACGTCGATTATGTCTCCCTGATGCTTTGAACGCAAGATTTCCAAGAACGAATCCTGACACTCGCGAATCTTCTCAACAGGAACATCACGCATAAGGCCGTGCGTGCCACAATAAAGTATTGCAACCTGCTCACCAACAGTCATAGGACTATACTGTGGCTGGATAAGCAACTGATTGTTCTTACGTCCTCTGTCAAGAGTCATGGATGTCACAGCGTCCATGTCACTTGAAAATTTAGAGAATGCCTCAAGCTCTCTATACTGGGCCATATCGATCTTCAGCGTACCGGCAACTTTCTTCATACTCTTTATCTGGGCAGAACCTCCAACACGGCTCACAGAGATACCGACATTGATAGCTGGACGGAAGCCCTGGTTGAAGAGGTCGCTCTCGAGATAAATCTGTCCGTCGGTAATTGAAATCACGTTCGTCGGGATATAAGCAGAAACGTCGCCTGCCTGCGTCTCGATGATAGGGAGGGCTGTCAAAGAGCCTCCACCTTTCACATGTCCCTTCATACACTCTGGGAGGTCATTCATCTGTTCTGCAACTTCCTGCTGGTCGTTGATTCGTGCTGCACGCTCAAGAAGACGGCTGTGCAGATAGAATACGTCACCAGGATATGCCTCACGACCTGAAGGACGACGAAGAATCAGAGATACCTCACGGTAAGCAACGGCCTGCTTTGAGAGGTCATCGTATACAACAAGTGCAGAGTAACCACGGTCGCGGAAATACTCGCCGATGGCAGCTCCTGCGAATGGTGCATAATACTGCATGGCTGCAGGATCGGCTGCCGTTGCCGATACGATGATAGTATAAGGCAAAGCACCATGCTCCTTCAGATTGGATACGAGAGCAGCTACAGTTGAAGCCTTCTGTCCTATAGCAACATAAATACAGTATACAGGTTTGCCTGCATCATAGAAACTCTTCTGATTAATGATAGTATCAATTGCAATGGCGGTCTTTCCGGTCTGACGGTCACCGATGATAAGCTCACGCTGACCACGACCAATAGGAATCATGGAGTCTACTGCCTTCAGACCTGTCTGGAGAGGTTCCTTAACAGGCTGGCGGTAGATAACTCCGGGGGCTTTACGGTCGAGCGGCATCTCAAACGACTCAGTAAGATCGAGATCCCCCTTGCCGTCGATGGCTTGTCCCAATGGGTTGATGACGCGGCCGAGCATATTGTCATTCACACGGATAGACGCGATACGCTTTGTACGTTTCACAACCATGCCTTCTTTGATACCATCAGTAGAACCGAGAAGCACACAACCTACGTTGTCCTCCTCAAGGTTCATGACGATAGCCATAGTACCGTTCTCAAACTCCAGGAGTTCGTTGGCTTCAGCATTACGCAATCCATAGATGCGCGCTACACCATCGCTGACCTGAAGTACGGTGCCCACCTCGTCGAACTGCTCGCCATTACTGATTCCTTTCAGTTGTTCGAGAAGCACCTGGGATACTTCGCTTGGTTTAATTTTATCTGACATATTAATCCTTTTAATTATTTAAGATTCGACAAGATGGTGCTGAGCTGGCGCTTTACGCTGGCGTCGAGTCTATAGGTGTCGTACTCCAGCACGAAACCTCCGATGAGTTCATCATCGACAGAAGTCTTGAACTCAACCTTACCATTTGTCTTACTCTCCACTAACTTCCGCAGCTTCGACTCCGTGTCTGGAGTCAGAGCAACGGCAGTTGACAGTTTTGCATGAATCAAGTTATTCTGCTCTCTATAAAGAGAGACAAACGAGTTCGCAATGAATTGCATGATGTTCGCCCTTCCCTCTTTCAATACGAGCCTGATAAAACGGCAGGTCAATTCACACTTTGTACTTCCTGTGGCAGTTATCAGCAATGCTTCTTTCTGCTCCTTCGAAAGCATAGGATTAGCTATGGTGACACTCAGTTCTGGCACATTAACATATTCTGCGGCGAGAGTCTGCATGTCAGCATAGACCTGCTCAGACTGCTTCTCCTGGTTGCTTGCCTTGAGCAATGCTCGAGCGTATCTTACCGATATTAATCCTAAATCCATCCTGCTTATTTATTTAAATTCACTTCATTCAGCATAAGATCTATGTAGTCCATCTGTGCCTTGTCGGTATCAAGATTCTTTCTCAAGATCTTCTCTGACACCTCAACACTCAATATGGCTACTTGCTTACGGATATCGCTGATGGCAGCCTGCTTATGCGCTTCAATCTCGGCTTTGGCCTCGCTGATGATGCGCGCACTCTCCTCTCTTGCTTTATCCTGAGCTTTCTCCACAATAGCGTCACGTGTGGTTGCGGCCTCCTTAAGTATGGTGGCCTGCTTCTCACGTGCTTCCTGCAGGATCGCTTCACTCTCTTGCTTGATGTTTTCAAGCTTCAGAGAAGCCTCATGGGCTTTCTTCAGGCTCTCGTCGATATAGTTCTTACGTTTCTCCACCATAACCGTTATTGCCGGGAAACCGAATTTGGCGAGCACAAAGAATACTACGAGGAACGCAAGAAGCATCCAGAAGAGCAATCCTAAGTCAGGAGTTAATATTGATGGCAAACTTGATAAATCCATTTGCGTTAATTTACAAACACCTATTAGTTAAAAAACTTCTCCTAAAGAAAAGTTCATTAGATAAGGAAGGCACAAGCCACGATTGCGAACAATGCACAACCCTCTACAAATGCAGATGTAAGAATCATGTTTGTCTGGATTTTGCCTGATGCCTCAGGCTGACGAGCGATAGCGTCCATAGCGCTGCTACCGATCTTACCAATACCCAAACCTGCGCCAATTACTGCGATACCTGCGCCTAAGCTGCAGCCCAGCTGTGCCAGACCTTCAGCAGCCAAAAGTGATGAAATAATCATAATTCCTTAAATTTAAATTGTTATTAATTTTTTGTTTATTCTCTTGTTTAACTCTATTGTTTATTATTCACACCTCATCAAAGAGGCTTTTACTCCTCCTCCTTGTGGGCAAGTCCGATGAAGACTGCGCTCAACAGAGTGAAGACGTATGCCTGGACGAATGCCACGAGCAATTCCAAAGCATTCATGAAGAGCATCATTATTCCGCTCACGAAGTTGAGTCCTATGCCATAGCCTACTCCCATCGACCATCCGAGGAATATCACACAAGTGAAGCTCAGAATGATGGCATGACCTGCCATCATATTGGCGAAGAGACGTACCATCAAAGCGAATGGTTTAGTAAACACGCCAAAGAACTCTATTACCGGCATAAGCGGTACTGGATATGCTTTCAGGAATACCGGCACTTCCGGCCAGAAGATGTCCTTCCAGTACTCCTTGTTTCCAAAGAGGTTGATTGCCACCATTGAACAAAAAGCGAGGAAGAACGTGATGTTTATGTTTCCTGTTACATTAGCGCCACCAGGGAAGACCGGTAGCAAACCAAGAAGGTTGGTGGTCAGGATGAAGAAGAAGACGGTGAGCAGATATGGTGCGTAAGGACGGAAATGTTTCTCGCCTATGGACGCCTTTGCCACATCTTCGTAAATCATCATCACGAACATCTCCATCATGCCTACGAATCCTCCCGGCGCTTCGCTCTTTTCGTCACGCTTCTTGTACCAGCGGGCACAGGATAGGAATACGGCTAACATGACGAAGACCACAATCCATATCTGAGCTACAGTCTTGGTAATACTCAGATCGAGCGGACGTTCCGTCGTACTGTCGGGCATCTTCTCGTAAATCTTGCCATGGTGGGCTTCGTCAAAGAAGAATGGTTCAGGCAGACTTTCCGCCGTACCGACAAACCAGTCGCCTGTAGCGGAATTCCGCACGATAATCGGCAATGGAATGCTCAAGTGCTTTCCTTCATAAGTGGCGATATGCCATTCGTAAGAGTCGGAAAGGTGCTCAAGCACGACTTTCGGTATGTCGAGTCCTTCACTTTTCTCTCCCCCTTCGTTTGTGGCAAAAGCCAGCAACGGTGTCAAGGCAAAAGCAACCAGGATTAATAATGACCTTAATCGTTTCATATAAAAATTTTATTATTCTTTGTCACACTTGGCGTGAGAATTCAACACACGAGTGAAGAACACTGAATGGTGAATAAGAAATACAAAATAGAACGACATGAATACTACGCAGTAAGGCAGCATGGCATCACGCCCCTCAACGAGGTAGCACCCAGTCAGGGTGAACAATGCGAGAAACATGCGCAAACCCGTTGCTGCGGTGAAGAAATTGTGCAGATTCTCTGTGCCGTGTTTTGCTACAATGCGCAACACCAAAGCTTCTGCAATGCAGACAGTCAGAGAGAATATGTCGGTCATTATCATCGGCGCAATCAAGTTCCACTCTGGAAACTGCATGGATAAAGCCACGACTATCAATGAAAGGAACGCTGTAATCAGGATTCCCTGCACTAAATAACGCCCACAGGCCTTTTCCACATTTCTTGTATTCAACATATTTTATGCTAGCTTGTTAAAGTTCAACACAAATATTGACGATATTTTTCTGTACTTCCACGAATCCCATCGAGACATTGATCTCGTGTTCTCCTTCAGAATCGTGATACATCACCCGTCCTTTTTCAAGTGTGGAAATGATGGGAGCGTGGTTTTCAAGAATCTCGAACTGTCCGACGGTGCCGGGCACTATGATTCTATCCACTTTCCCCTCAAACTCCACTTTCTCGGGAGAGACGATTTTTAATTCTAAACCCATATTGCAACATTTTAGCCTTTAGCCTTTGGCAGCCTCAAGCAGTTTCTTACCCTTCTCTATTGCATCTTCAATAGTTCCGACATTGAGGAATGCCTGCTCTGGCAGGTCATCAACCTTTCCATCGAGAATCATGTTGAAGCCCTTTATGGTTTCCTCTATAGGAACCATCACTCCTGGAATACCTGTGAACTGCTCAGCTACGGTAAATGGCTGTGAGAGGAAACGCTGTACACGTCGCGCTCTGTTTACGGTGAGCTTGTCCTCATCCGACAACTCGTCCATACCAAGAATAGCGATGATATCCTGCAGTTCCTTATATTTCTGGAGAATTTGCTTTACTCTTTGGGCACACTCATAATGTTCCTTGCCTACAATCAGCGGATCAAGAATTCTGGAAGTAGAACCCAACGGATCAACTGCCGGGTAAATACCCAACTCCGTAATCTTACGGTTCAACTCAGTCGTTGCATCAAGGTGAGTAAATGTTGTAGCCGGCGCCGGGTCGGTCAAGTCGTCAGCTGGCACATAAACAGCCTGAACAGAAGTAATAGAACCTTTCTTCGTAGAGGTGATGCGTTCCTGCATCGCTCCCATCTCGCTGGCAAGAGTCGGCTGATAACCTACAGCCGAAGGCATACGTCCCAGCAATGCTGATACCTCGGAACCGGCCTGTGTAAAGCGGAAGATGTTGTCGATGAAGAACATGATGTCGGCAGCTTCGCCGTCCTTGCCTCCATGGTCACGGAATTCCTCAGCTACTGTCAGTCCTGAAAGAGCAACGGATGCACGTGCGCCTGGTGGCTCATTCATCTGACCGTAAACAAGGGTGGCCTGGCTTTTCTTGAGTTCTTCCTTGTCTACAAGACTCAGATCCCATTTGCCTTCTTCCATGGCTTTCTTGAATTTCTCGCCATAACGGATAACGCCTGATTCAAGCATGTCTCGGATGAGGTCATTACCCTCACGGGTGCGCTCTCCTACTCCAGCGAACACAGAATATCCGTTGTGTCCCTTGGCAATATTATTAATCAGCTCCATGATAAGTACGGTCTTGCCAACTCCTGCTCCACCGAAGAGTCCGATTTTACCGCCTTTCATATATGGTTCAAGAAGGTCGATGACTTTGATTCCCGTAGCGAGCATCTCTTTATGGGTGGACAAGTTTTCGAACTTAGGAGGTTCACGATGAATAGGATATGCTC
>CAVBFA010000032.1:8016-8412 GCA_963594595.1 Oscillibacter sp.
CCATCAATAGGCTGACCTATTACATTCATCATTCTTCCTTTAATCTGCTCACCTGCCGGCATAAGGATAGGTGATCCTGTCGGTATCGCTTCCAATCCTCTCTGCAAGCCATCTGTATTGTCCATAGCCACGGTGCGTACGGTATCTTCGCCGATATGCTGTTGAACTTCGATTACAAGTTCTCTGCCATCCGGACGCTTCACTTTCAATGCATCGTGAATCTTTGGCAACACTTTCTCCGGATCTTCTCCCTTGGTATCGAAATATACATCGATAACAGGTCCGACAATCTGAGAAATTCGACCAATTACTTGTGACATATCTTTATATTTTTAAATATTAGTTTTTCGTTTCCAGAAAGTGCACATAAAGAGAATTCTAACATCAGAATATGTG
>CAVBFA010000032.1:8422-13504 GCA_963594595.1 Oscillibacter sp.
CAAAAAGTCATTTCCCTTTTCTCGTCTGCAAAAATAACAAATAATTTTAATCTCACACTATTTTTGGCATTAAATATCGTTTTCTTAATACGTTTAATACATTTTCTTTCCTAAACGTACCACACTATCATGTTTGGCGTTTCCGATATAAAGTGTTTAAAACAAGGTATTTAAAGAATATTTGTTATGGCATACCTCAAGAGTTGAATCTTGGGGTATGCCGAATTCATGACTAGAATAATTCTGCAAGTTTATATGCTCAGCTCATCCAACACTGTTATGAGTTTCTTGTCGAATGGCTTGTCCGAACGGATAGCGTCAAGGAACGGGACATATACTATCTCATTGTTTCTGACTCCTACCATAAGATTCCTCTGTCCCTGCATAATAGCCTCTATAGCGCCAACACCTGTGCGGCTGGCAAGGATGCGGTCATGTGCCGAAGGGCTTCCTCCTCGCTGCAAATGACCGAGTATTGACACTCGCACATTGTATTCAGGAAATTCCTTATGCACACGGTCTGCATAATACAAGGCGCCGCATTTAGGGCTTTCGCTCACGATTACTATACAGCTACGCTTGCTCTTTCTGATTCCACGTTCCATGAAGCGTGTCAACTGGTCGACATCGGTTGAGTCTTCAGGAATGATGGCAGCCTCTGCTCCACTTGCGATTGCGCTGTTCTGAGCCAGGAAGCCGGCATCGCGTCCCATGACTTCAACAAAGAAGATACGCTCATGGCTAACGGCGGTATCTCGGATTCTATCCACACATTCCACAATTGTGTTGAGTGTCGTGTCGTAGCCGATTGTAGAATCTGTTCCATACAGGTCATTGTCGATTGTTCCAGGCAGTCCTATGCAACACACATCGTACTCTTCAGCAAATATTTTGGCACCTGTCAGAGAACCGTTTCCTCCGATTACCACCAATGCATCTATGCCATTGCTGCGCATGTTCTCGTATGCTTTCTTCCTTCCTTCCGGAGTTTCAAACTCGGTGCTTCTTGCAGTGCGGAGGATTGTACCTCCACGATTTATTATGCCACTTACGTTTTCTGTCGTGAAATCTTTTATCTCGTTGTTAATCAAACCATCATAACCACGGAAGATTCCTTTGATTTTAAAACCATTGCTGATACCGGCACGTGTCACGGCACGTATAGCAGCATTCATACCCGGAGCGTCACCTCCTGAGGTAAGTACACCAATTGTCTTAATCTTCATAACTCAAATATATATATACCTATTAAATTTCAAAAGTTTATCTCAATACAAGGAATGTGCAGAACGGTTCTTTAGTATATGAATGTCGTACCCCACATTATTGCCAATCCTATCAGCCATGCAACAAAGCATATCCAGCCTACGTTCCGCAGATACCAGCCAAGCCGTATCCGTTCCATCTTCATGAGAGCCAGTCCGCTGACAGATCCTATCAGCAACATATTACCTCCCATTGCGCTGCAATAAGCTATTATTTTCCAATAGACACCATTTCTGACAAAGGCCCCCACATAATCGGAATCTGCCCACAAGCCAAGGTTTGCCACATCCACTACCGGATGCAATGAAACGAATGACATGGACGTGGCGAAAGTGTCTAACACAGAGCCGAAGAATCCAGAAACGATTCCGAGGATCCAGACGTTATGCACATTGTCGTCTATCCATTGAGACAATGTAGACACGGCACCTGTTTCCACTACGACACCGACGGCAAACATGATGCCGAGGACAAAGAGCACCATCTGGATAACTCCATACTGCAACACGCGAGGAATCCTCCTTTGAATCATCTTGTCAACATCCATAAGTCTGCGGTTGAATATTTCGTTCACCACCCACAACAGCGAAAGGACACACAATGCTCCGAGGAACGGACTCAGTTTTGTGATATTATGGAATGTCGGAATAAACCACAATCCGCCTATACCGAGAAACAGCATGAGCATTCGTTGCCATCTGTTCAGATTGGTGTCGTCACCGCGATAAGGAATTGCAAAGCCTTGTGTTTCGACACGCTCCGGCAACTGTCTTCCCAACCACCATACCGGCAAAGCCATTGACACGAGACACGGCAAGGCGAGATACATAGAGAAATCTGATGCGTCTACAGCTCCGATATTCCATAACACAAGACCTGTCGGGTCGCCAATCACGGTCAAGGCTCCGCCACAGTTGGCGGCTATTATCACCGCGCTGCCATAAAGCATTCTCTGTCTTCTGTTTGCCAATATCTTATGGATGATGACCAGCATCATCGTCGTTGTAGTCAAGTTGTCGAGATTTGCCGAAATTACAAATGTCACGATGGAGATGAGCCACAACATCTTCTTGCTGCTTCTCGTATGAAGCAGTTCTGTCAGGAAGTCAAAGCATCCGTTGTTGTTCAGAATCTCCACTATCGACATCGTAGCCAACAGGAACAACGCTATCTCCGCTCCCCTGCCTACATAGTCAAGAAAAATGTGCTGCGAGATGAAAAGCTTCACGTTTTCAGGGTTTGGCGCAACCCCCATAAGGAAATCAGAATATTCACGAGGATGTTGAGCCAACACGAAATCTGTTCCATAACAGATATACAAGACCCAACCGACAGTTCCCATGAACACGGCCACTGCGGCTCTGTTGACATTGGTCATCCATCCTGTGGAAATCAGCACGTAACCAATTATAAGAATTGATACTATTACAAGTGTCATATATAATGAAGCGTTTATTTTGCAAAAATAATAAATATTATTTGAGATTGGAAAAATATATTTCCATTTTAGTCAGGTTTAACCTGTTTTTCACAGTATTGATACCATTTTGTATGGTCTTTATAAGCTTCTGACAATGGGTTAATTTTTCAGTCTGATGATTCTAATGCCCGGCATCGTCTTGCGTTTTGCCAGATATGCCGACAGGAGCATCGGCTCTTCTACCACCTTGTGGTGTATGCTCGAGGCATTGAGCAGATGCAGTCCGTCCTTATGCCATACAGCGAAGCCGATATGTTGGGTGTCAAGTCCGCTTTTGTTGGTGATTATCGCTATTATATCGCCGTTCTTTATAGTTGAGCGTAGCAGTTTCGTGTTCTTCACTTGGGATTTGGGGATATACCTATAACTCTTGCCGCTTATGGCTTTCTCCATTTTTGATATTCCTGTGAGATTGGACTTGTTGTTGAACAACATCGGATATTTATCAGAATGTCTTGACATATAATTCACATTGACGTGCTGTATCATTGTGAACGGAGGATTAGGCGACTGTATTTCCTTGCAGATTCCGAGTCTTGTGTTGTTTTCTATCCATTCTGTGAAATAATGCAGCCTTCCGATATAGCTCACGTCCTTGCCTCCTCTGTATCTCAGCGTCTGAAGGTTTTTGCAGAATTCCTTGAATGTCTTTTTCCCCGACTGGTGAGTAAGGGCCAAGGCAAGCGAATTCTCAACGAATGTAGTGCAGTCGAGTTGTCTGAGATTCACTACGAGCTGCTCCTTTCTGTTCACCTCCAGGGTGCTTGCAACATATGGTATTCCTATCAGCTTTCTTGCAAAAAACAGAGTGCGCTCTTGGATGTTGTTGAATTTCTGGCTATCAGCTTGAAGGAACAGCCTGACTACTTTCAGACTGTCGGCTTTGCTGTATTGCAGGGATAATGCCGATTGGCTGAAGGAGAGAGCCAGCATCAACAGTAATGTTAGTTTTTTCATAATATCTCTTGTGTTTTATTTATACTCTCTTTTCTTTCCGAAGTTAACGCCGGCATATATGTTGAACGAACCGAAGTAGCTGTTTGACGAGAACCGGCTTTTCTTGTAATTGTATGTATGCAACACCGAACTTGCACCTACATACCATTTCTTGTTGTTCCACACCACTCCGAAGCGACCAATTCCGTCAAGATTGAAGTTGTTGAAATTAAACGCCTTAAGTTTTCCGTCGTCAGCCGAAGACTGGTCGGCCTCTGACTCCTTATAGGCTATTGCAAGCGACAGAGAAGCCGAGAAGAGACAATTCTTCATGAACACCCAGTTGTAGGCATAGCCGCCGGAAACGGAAATGGAACTGTATTTCACATTTCGGAACATCAATCCGCTGTCGAGTGCCACTTCATCCTCCGACATGCCGAAATGGGTCTTGCCGTAAGTCTGCAGCGCCTTCTCAAGCTCTTCATAATCAAGTGATATGGAATGTGATGTGTATCCTACGCCCACAAGTGGTGACCCGCAGCTTCTCTTCTGACATGTGCTCTGACTGAATGCTGCCGGATATGAAAATTTCTTATGGTTGAAGATATAATACACGTCGAAGCCTTTGATACTCGAGTTTATTCCGCTGAATGCCACTTTCTTGAACGATTCGCGCCCCTTGTCGCCTAACACGTTGGTTGAGATTATCCTGTAATTGTCACCAGACTTGCGATAGTAAAGGTCTATCCCGAGCAGGGAACTGTAGAGACTTAAATCAAACTCCTTCTTGTTGCCGCCTCCGGCAATGTTGTCCACGTCAAAAGTATAACCGATGAAAAACCATCTCCAGCCTATATACGGGCCGACCTTTATCGTCGGTTTAGGAGCGAACGTCACGCTTTGCCCGGATTTGCTCTTCAATGTGTATTCCTCATAGGTATTCGTGTTCTGCATCATGAAGGTGTAATTGTAATGCTGCGGTTCGATATAAGCCGTATCTATATCATTGAACCCCCGGAAGATACACGTAAAGAACCTGCCTACGGAATGGAAAAAGTCAGTTTTCCTGACACTACGCACGGTATCGCATGTCTGATTCAACGAGTCGTGATGCAATGGCACGTCGCACTCCGAAGAAGCGTTCATCTTCGGAATGGAAATTGACATAAGTATCATCAGAAACAGAAATCTCATAAGCGCAAGCAATCCGTTAGTGTTCAGAATTTACCCAGAATCCTGTCCATCACCCAATTGACGGGCGTTGCGGAAACACTGGTACAGGAACAGACACCTTTTCCCAGAAGGCTTTCGACTACACATTTTACAATAGGCTCCTGCACATAAGCGGGATTGACAACAGATATCGTAGACTCTCCCATGCTGGAGATGAGCGATATAGG
>CAVBFA010000032.1:13514-24361 GCA_963594595.1 Oscillibacter sp.
TTCAGCTCCCGGATATAGAGGAAGTAAGCGTCCTCTCCCACTATCTCAATCCTGTCTTCTTTTGCCGATTCATGACCGACAAAGCACCACGAACCGCTTCCGGGCAGTCCGTTTTCAAACCGGAAGCATGCGCTTACGCTGTCCTCCGCCTCATACAGTCCGCCCATGTTCGAGCATATGCCATCAGCATCCACTATCACTCCGAACAACTCCTGCAGAAGGTCAAGCTGATGAGGCGCCATGTCATAGAAATAGCCGCCTCCTGAAATCTTCGGCTGTATACGCCAGGGCTGTTCTGCACCCTTTTCCGCATCGAATTTGCGTGGAGGGTTAGAAAGTCTCACCTGAACATTTACGATCTTGCCTAATTCACCACTGTTCACAAGCTCTTTCACCTTCTGGAAATATGGAAGATACCTGCGATAATATGCCACATAGCAAGGCACACCCGTCTGCTCGCTCACCCTATTGATGCGTGCGCAGTCGTCGTAGCTTGCGGCAAGCGGCTTTTCCACGTATACCGGCTTGCCAGCATGCATAGCCATAATTGCATAGGTGGCGTGGCTCGAAGGAGGAGTGGCAACATAGACGGCATTCACCTCCGGGTCGTCGATCAATTCCTGGGCATCGGTATAATACCTCCTTATATTATGGGCTGAAGCGAAGGCCCTTGCCCTTGATGCAGTCCTGCACATTACGGCAACCACTTCCGATCCTTCTATATTGCTGAATGCCGGTCCGGATTTCTTCTCGACCACCTCACCACATCCGATAAAGCCCCATTTTATATGTTTCATAAGAACTAATTTCTGAACTACACTTAATAACACAAAGCCAAATGCTATATTCAGCCAACAAATCCAAAATTTGATTTTATAATGCAAAGATAATGAATTTTGTCGACAACAAAGAAGCAAATTCTTTGTTATTATTATTACCTTTGCAATAATTAAACATTAAGAAACGATATGAACAACGACAAAGAGTTATACAACGATTTCAAAAGAAGAAGTTACCGTTCTTGTGTATCTGACGCTTTCAGAACCACACGAAAGTCTATCTGGCCTTTGGCGAAGGCTAATTGGAAACTGTTCTTGTTCCTTGCGTTAATGCAGGGTGTAATTGGGGTATGGGCTGAATATCTGACGCCCGGTGTCATGTATGTCGGCTTTGAATTCCACCCACTTTCGTTGTTTTTGTTGGCTATAGTGGCATTGGTAACCTGTCTGACAATCAGCAGCAAGATGTTTGCAGCCATAAATGGCAGAGGACTGAAATGGAACTTCACCAGGCAATTGAAGACCCTGCCGGTAAGCGCAGGTTTCCTCATCGTCTTTTTGTTGCTGAGCATCGTTTGCATATACTTCTGCATTGTGAAGGGCAAAAACCCCGACAGCATTCCGCTTCTAAACGCATTGGCGGTCCCTGTCGCCTTGACACCGATACTTCTGATATTCTCTCTACCCCTGGCATTTGCGTATACGCAATATATCATGGAACCGGAAAGGAAACTATACAGTTCATTTTGGAAATCCTATTCTTCGGGATTCCGACGCTGGGGATTCATCTTCATCACCATTATCCTGGGGGAATTGTGCGTCATAGTATTCCAGACTTTCGCATGCCTGCCATACTATATTCTCACAACAGCTCACAACTACTCGGCAATAGGTGTTTCGTCATTCAACGACGCCTCTGATTTGCCTTCATATTTCTATCCGTTGCTTTTCGTGGCATCCACTTTTAGCGGCATGGTGAAATTATGCGTTGCGCTCTTTGAGGTATATACATTATATTATATGTATCAGACCATCTGCATAAGACAAAAGGAACGCAAGATGTAATCATTACCAACAACGGCATCATCCTTCCATCCGGTAGATTATACGAAATCCCTAACCGCATTGGCACAACTGTGGCTATACGAGACGGCTAATGCAGCACAAGACAGCACAAGAGAACCCTCTATAGGAACTAACAGATTGCATAACTTGCCGTTTACGAAAAGAAAGCAAGCCATTTACGCATAAGAAAAGGCTGGTTTACACAACGTAAACAGTATATTTGCGAACCTAAAATCAAAGGAAAACGATTAAGCCGTTGACTGTCAACAACAAACGACAACGTGGACAAGAGGACACATCAAATAAATCTCAAGAGTCCGTTTTTTTATGTGAAAAGTCTTTGCCGCCTATACGATTTTTCATATCTTTGCACCACTGAATTCAAAACAAGCAACGGAAAACTTTCTACACGGGCAATATCAAAAAGTTATCCAAAACGGAAAACTTTTAAAGTCGGTAAAATGAAATAGTTACCCAAAACGGAAAACTTCAGGCAAACGGAAGTTTAAAATCCGAAACAAGAATTCATGGATAAACAGGAACAAAAACAACAATCATATATAACAAAAATACACACATAACATCATGGAAATCAAGAACTTCACTATCACCAAGCGAGACGGATCCAAAGAGAGATTCAGTCTCGACAAGATAATGAGCGCGATTATAAAAGCGTTCAACTCAGTTAACGAACCAGCTGACCTCGGCTGCATTTCGAAAATAATCGCAAATCTTGATATTCATGAAGGAATAACAGTTGAAGACATCCAGAACCAGGTGGAAGAGTCTCTCATGAAGGAAGGTTATTACAAGGTGTCGAAGAGCTTCATGCTATACAGACAAAAACACACCGAAGACCGCGAGACAATGGACAAACTGAAGTTCCTGTCGGAGTATTGCAAGGCTTCTAATGCCGCAACAGGATCGAAATATGACGCCAATGCCAACGTGGAGCACAAAAACATCGCGACCCTCATCGGAGAGTTGCCAAAATCCAGCTTCATAAGACTGAACAGAAGACTCCTGACTGACAGGATAAAGAAGATGTACGGCAAAGAACTTTCCGACAAGTATATCGACCTGCTCACACACCACTTCATATACAAGAACGATGAAACGAGCCTGGCAAACTATTGCGCTTCCATAACCATGTATCCATGGCTGATCGGAGGAACAACATCCATTGGCGGCAACTCAACAGCACCGACCAACCTGAAGTCTTTCTGCGGCGGATTCGTAAACATGGTCTTCATGGTGTCGAGTATGTTGAGCGGAGCCTGCGCAACACCGGAATTCCTGATGTACCTGAACTATTTCATAGGGTTGGAATATGGCAAAGACTATTGGAAGGAAGCAGACAAAGTGGTTGACCTCTCGTTGAAAAAGCGCACCATAGACAAGATTATCACCGACTGCTTCGAACAGATCGTATACTCAATCAACCAGCCTACAGGTGCAAGAAACTATCAGGCTGTATTCTGGAACATCGCATATTATGACAAACCATACTTCGAGAGTCTCTTCGGAGAATTCTTCTTCCCAGACGGAAGCAGACCTGACTGGAACGGACTAAGCTGGCTGCAGAAACGATTCATGAAGTGGTTCAACAAGGAAAGAACAAAAACCGTTCTCACATTCCCGGTAGAGACAATGGCTCTTCTTTCCGATGGCAAGGACGTACTCGACGAGGAATGGGGAGACTTCACGGCTGAAATGTATTCTGAAGGCCACTCTTTCTTCACATACATGAGCGACAACGCTGACTCGCTAAGCTCTTGCTGCCGACTGAGAAACGAGATCCAGGACAACGGTTTCAGCTACACGCTTGGAGCAGGAGGTGTATCTACAGGTTCTAAAAGCGTGCTGACGATAAACTTGAACAGGTGTATCCAATACGCTGTGAACCACGAAATTGACTACAAGGAATATCTTGCTGAAATAGTTGATCTGACACATAAAGTGCAATTGGCATACAACGAGAACCTCAAAGAATTCCAAAAACACGGAATGCTCCCACTCTTTGATGCCGGATACATAAATATGAGCAGACAGTATCTCACTATTGGAGTCAACGGACTCGTAGAAGCTGCTGAATTCCTTGGACTGCAGATCACTGACAATCCAGACTATCTGAGCTTCGTGCAGGGTGTGCTTGGAATCGTGGAAGAATACAACAAGAAGTATCGCACCAAGGATGTGCTCTTCAATTGCGAGATGATTCCAGCTGAAAACGTAGGAGTGAAACACGCTAAATGGGATCGCGAAGACGGATACTTCGTACCACGCGACTGCTACAACAGCTATTTCTACATCGTGGAAGACGAATCGCTGAACATAATAGACAAGTTCAAGATGCATGGCGCCCCATATATAGAGCACCTTACAGGCGGTTCCGCACTCCATATGAACCTGGACGAGCATCTATCAAAAGCCCAATACAGACAGCTTCTGCGCGTTGCTGCCAAAGAAGGATGCAACTACTTCACGTTCAACATCCCGAACACCATCTGCAACGACTGCGGATACATAGACAAGCGCTATCTCAAGGAGTGCCCACATTGCCATAGCAAGAACGTGGACTACATGACAAGAATCATAGGCTACCTCAAGCGTGTCAGCAATTTCTCTGCCGCAAGACAGGAAGAGGCAGGCAGAAGATTCTATGCCGGCAAAAACGCTCTTAGCAAGGAGGACTAAAGAATATTATTCACCGACAAACCATAACGTCAGCATCAATTCTGCAAGCAATAACAAAGACGCTTGCAGGATTGATGCGATATAATATGAAATCTTATTAAACAAAACAAGCAATGCTGAAATACGTCAACTGCGGAATTGTGTTCCAGGAAATCCCCGACGAAGTAACTCTCTCGATAAACATTTCCAACTGCCCCTGCCATTGCCCGGGCTGCCATAGCAACTATCTGTGGACTGACACCGGCACGCCACTAGACGAAAAGGCAATCGACGGTTTCGTGAAAGAATACGGAAGCGACATCACATGCATCTGCCTGATGGGTGGCGACTCAGAGCCGTCACGCATCAACTCATTGGCGAGATATATCAAAAAGAACCACCACGACCTTCATGTAGGTTGGTATAGCGGAAGGACCAGAATCTCAAGCCAAATAGAAAACCGTCATTTCGACTATATCAAGATAGGTCCATACCTGAAACATCTAGGTGGGCTGAAAGAGAAGACAACCAACCAGCGGCTTTACAAAATCGGCAATGATTGTGAACTCAAAGACATTACAAATGCATTCTGGAAAAGGCCGGTATGATATTTATGTTATCTGTTCTGAACACACGAATATGAAGTATTCAGAACAGTTAATATGAATAAAGAATTATCACAAATCAATAAAGACACACAAATTCTAAATTAGGAGACAATAAAAATTGTAGTTTTGCACCTTCATGCTATCTTTGCAGAGAATACAATTGCAATTTGAGTATGAATACAAACCTAACAATCCCTGACTACATTTTTGAGTCAAGCTGGGAAGTATGCAACAAAGTTGGCGGTATCTATGCCGTATTATCGACAAGAGCCAATACTCTACAAAAGAAATTCAAGGACAGAATTATTTTCATCGGTCCTGATTGTTGGCAAGATAAAACATGTCCTTATTTCAAAGAAGACCTTTCACTGTTTCAAGATTGGAGAAATGAAGCTGAAAAAGAAGGTCTCAAAATCAGAACCGGAAGATGGACAATCCCGGGAAACCCAATAGCCATCCTGGTGGATTTCAACAAATACTACAAAGACAAGAACACCATTTACACACAACTTTGGGAAGATTTCAAAGTGGACAGTCTTCATGCATATGGTGACTATGATGAAGCTTCAATGTTCTCATACGCCGCTGCAAAGGTGGTGGAAAGCTTCTACAACAAATATCTCGGAAAGAAAGACAAGGTCATCTACCACGGAAACGAGTGGATGACAGGATTGGGACTGCTATACATAAAGAAGCATATGCCGCAGATAGCAACCATATTCACTACACATGCCACGAGTATCGGAAGAAGCATTGCAGGAAACAACAAGCCGCTTTACGATTATCTCTTTGCCTATAATGGAGACCAGATGGCTGACGAACTGAATGTTCAGAGCAAGCATTCCATCGAGAAGCAGACGGCACACAACGTAGACTGCTTTACCACAGTAAGCGAGATAACAGGCAAGGAATGCGAAGAACTTCTCGACAAGCCCGCGGATGTCATACTGCCTAACGGTTTCGAAGACGACTTCATACCCAAAGGGGCAACGTTCACAAAGAAAAGAGCAGCAGCACGCAAGAAAGCCTTGCAGGTTGCAAACGCGCTGCTCGGCGCAGAACTTGACGACGATACGCTGATTGTATCGACAAGCGGAAGATATGAATTCAGGAACAAAGGCGTTGACGTATACATAGAAGCATTGAACAGGCTTCTGAGAGACAACGGAATGAAGAAAACCGTTCTTGCCTTCATAGAGGTTCCGGGCTGGTGTGGAGAACCAAGACAAGATTTGATTGAGCGTTTGGAATCGGGAAAGAAATACGACACGCCGCTTGATGTACCTATGATTACCCATTGGCTGCACAACATGAGCCACGACAATGTGTTGGGAATGCTGAAATATCTCGATATGCAGAACAGAAATGAAGATAAAGTTAAGCTTATCTTCTTGCCATGCTATCTTGACGGCAATGACGGAATATTGAACATCCCATATTATGACATCATCCTCGGCAACGACTTGTGTATCTATCCATCCTACTATGAGCCATGGGGATATACTCCTCTTGAGGCTATAGCATTCAAAGTGCCATGCATAACAACGGATCTTGCAGGCTTCGGACTTTGGGCTAACGCAGTAAAAGGTAGATACTGCGAAATTGAAGATGGTGTGAAAGTGGTACACAGAACAGACTACAACTACTCTGAAGTGGCAGACCGCATAAAGGAAACTATAATCAAATTCTCTAATTTCTCTCCGGCAGAAGTGAAGAAAGCAAGATCAAACGCATACAATCTTTCTAAGAAAGCACTTTGGAAGGAATTCATAGAGAATTATTATATCGCTTATGACTTCGCACTGAACAAAGCAGAACAAAGGAAAAATAATTTGAAATAAATAAACAGATTAGAACCTAATATTAACTAAAATGAAAATTAAAGCAGATCATGTCAATGCTCCCCAGTGGAAAGAGGTGACAGTGAAATCAAAACTCCCTGAGCAACTGAAATGCCTGGATGAGTTGGCTCACAACATGTGGTGGGCATGGAACTACGAGGCACGCGACTTGTGGAGAAGCCTTGATGAAGAACTTTACGAAGAAGTTGGACACAATCCTGTATTGCTTCTCGAGCAGTTGAGCTATGACAGGAAAGAAGAGATTGTGAAAGACAAGGCTCTGATGAAACGTGTGAAGGACGTTTATGCGTTGTTCCACAAATATATGAACGTAAAACCAGACAGCAAACGTCCGTCGGTTGCATATTTCTGCATGGAATTCGGTATCAACCAGGTGCTGAAGATCTACTCTGGCGGTTTGGGAATGCTTGCTGGTGACTATATGAAAGAGGCTTCAGACAGCAACGTCAACATGTGTGGTGTTGGCTTCCTCTACAGATACGGATACTTCAAGCAGTCGTTGAGCATGGACGGACAGCAGATTGCGAACTACGACGCCCAGAACTTCAATTCTCTGCCTATCGTACGTCAGCTCGACGAAAATGGAGAACCGTTGGTAATTGATGTGCCTTATATGAATTACAACGTTCACGCTTATGTATGGAGAGTAAACGTCGGCCGCGTGCCTTTGTATCTCCTTGACACGGACAATGAGCTGAATTCTGAATTCGACCGCCCTATCACCCACTCTCTCTATGGTGGCGATTGGGAGAACAGACTGAAGCAGGAGATACTCCTGGGTATGGGTGGTATCCTTTTGCTCAAGAAACTTGGCATCAAAAAGGATATATACCATTGCAATGAAGGCCACGCTGCCCTCTGCAACCTGCAGCGCCTTTGCGACTATGTGAAAGAAGGACTGACATTCAACCAGGCCATGGAACTCGTAAGAGCTTCTTCTCTTTACACAGTACATACTCCAGTACCGGCAGGACACGACTATTTTGATGAGGCTCTCTTCGGAAAATACATGGGCGGCTATCCTCAGCAGCTCGGCATAACATGGGATGAGTTCATCGGCATGGGACGCAACAATCCTGAAGATCATAGCGAGAGATTCTGTATGTCTGTCTTTGCTTGCAACACATGTCAGGAAGTGAATGGCGTGAGCAAACTGCACGGATGGGTAAGCCAGAAGATGTTCAACAACATCTGGAACGGATACTATCCGGAAGAGAACCATGTGGGATACGTTACAAACGGTGTACACTTCCCTACATGGGCAGCTACAGAGTGGCGCAAGCTTTATGCCCAATACTTCGACGAGACATTCATGAGCGACCAGAGCAACGAAAAGATCTGGCAAAGTATCTACAACGTCCCGGATGATGTAATCTGGGATACCCGTATGGCTTTGAAGAAGAAGCTTACAGACTATATCCGTTCGAAGTTCCGTGAAACATGGCTTAAGAACCAGGGTGACCCATCAAGAGTTGTATCACTTCTGGAGAAGATCAACCCTAATGCTCTGATGATAGGATTCTGCCGTCGTTTCGCCACTTACAAACGTGCACACCTGTTGTTCACAGATCTTGACCGCCTTTCCAAGATTGTCAACGATCCTGAGCACCCTGTACAGTTCCTGTTCTCTGGTAAAGCTCATCCAGCAGATGGTGCAGGACAGGGACTTATCAAGAAAATATACGAGATTTCACAGCGTCCTGAGTTCTTGGGCAAAATCATTTTCCTCGAAGACTACGACATGCGTCTGGCAAGAAGACTCGTTTCCGGTGTTGACATCTGGATGAATACTCCAACCAGACCACTTGAGGCATCTGGTACCTCTGGAGAGAAAGCAGAGATGAACGGAGTCGTAAACCTTTCCGTCCTCGACGGTTGGTGGCTTGAAGGCTACAGAGAAGGTGCTGGATGGGCTCTCACAGAGAAGCGCACATACAAGAACCAAGGCTATCAGGATCAGCTCGATGCTGCCACTATATATGGTCTTCTTGAGAATGAAATCATTCCACTGTATTACAACAAGGGAGAGAAGAACTATAGCGAAGGCTGGATAAAAGTAATCAAGAACTCTATCGCTCAGATTGCTCCTCATTACACAATGAAGAGACAGCTTGACGACTATTACGACAAGTTCTACTGCAAGGAGGCAAAGCGTTTCCACAAGCTTGAAAGCAACAACTACAGTCTCGCCAAAGAGATTGCCCAGTGGAAGGAAACTGTAGCAGAGCGTTGGGATTCTATCAATGTCGTTTCAAAAGAAACTGACATCCCATCAACAGGAATGGTTACCGGCGAACCATACAAAGTAAGATATGTCATTGATGAGCAGGGTCTTAATGACGCTGTAGGACTGGAGGTCGTTGTTGTCAAGACAGACAAGAACGGAGAGGAATATGTTGTTAACAAGCATCCTTTCAGCATGATCGGCAAAGACGGCAACAACTATATCTTCGAAGCAACGATAGAAGCTGACGAAGCCGGCTCATTCAAGACTGGAGTCAGAATGTATCCAAAGAATGAAAACATTCCACACAGACAGGATTTCTGCTATGTGAAATGGCTTGGATAATGAGCAAATGAAAACGATTAGGAGGTAAGCACAATTCATTGGTGTTTATCTCCTATTTTCGTTATGATCAGATAAGGGGATGCATCACACTTCAGATGCATCCCCTTAATAATAATGGTGTGTCTGAGATATCGTATCCCGACACACCATTATTGGTTTCATTGTAAAAACAGTATTGTATTTTCCGGATGATTATCCCTGATGCTGCTCACGCAACAGATCGTTTACCGTCTTCACAGGATTGAATGTAGACAGAGGCACTTCAACAAATACAGTATTCCAATCACTCATTGCACCATTCCACAAGCCTGGGAGTTCCAATGCTTTAAGTTCCTTGCCGTTCTTGCTCTTGCTGCTGATGAAGCCTGTAGAACGATCAACGAAATCAGGCAAATCGAATTTATCCCCATTGTAATCCTTTGTTGCACAAACCAAATCAACAGGATTGAAATGCGTACCCTCTGTAAACATCTTCATATAGTCAGAATTATCTTTGTCTATCTGGCTGCTCTCGAGTATCTGCAGGCTGACCGTACCATCACTATTATAAGCAAGGAAAGGACCACCACCTGGTTCGCCGACATTCTTCACCACTCCACAAACACGCATCGGACGATTAAGCTTCTTCTTAAGATATGTCACAAGTTCTGCGCCTTCCAAGTCGTTTATTCCTGGTTTATGGCAACAAAGTTCTTGCTCGAGGAAGCTGACAATCTCTTTCAACTTGTCATCATCATATTTTCCGCTCTCAAGAAGTCTAAGATACCCAAACGCCTTGGTCTGAAGTGAAACGAGCACTCCTGCAAGTACCTGTTTGTATGTAACGGTATCTTCCTTGAACTTATCGAGGACTACATTGTCTATGTTCTTGATGAAAACGATATCTGCATCAACATCATTAAGATTCTCGATCAATGCACCGTGACCACCTGGACGGAAAAGCAGACTACCGTCGGCATTACGGAATGGAGTGTTGTCAGGATTTACCGCAATGGTATCTGTAGAGGGCTTCTGAACAGAGAAAGAAACACAATATCTAACATTGAACTTCGATTCGTATTCCCCTTTTACATGATTGACACAGGTTTCAAACAATTCCTTGTGTTCTGGACTGACCGTATAATGCAGATGTACCACACCATTACAGTTAGCGTATAGTGCACCTTCAACGAGATGTTCTTCCAGCGGAGTTCTTTGGGTTTCGTCATATTTGTGGAAGAGCAGCAATCCTTTCGGCAACTGACCGTAACCGAGACCCTTATCATTAAGCAGGTAATCAACCACAGTC
>CAVBFA010000033.1:0-5348 GCA_963594595.1 Oscillibacter sp.
TGAAAATACTCTTCAGTTTATTGGCATTTTGTTTATTTGCCTCATGCGTCCATTCCCAAGAGGCGGTGGACACGGTAAGTGTGCGTGTACAGTATCGTGCATTGTATAAACATACGCAGGAACAAAAGGAAGCGTATGACGATATAAATCTGTTGGATATAGGGAGACATTCGTCTCGGTTTTATAGCCAACGGTTTGAACAGTTTCTGCATCAGCGTGATTCTGTGAAGAGTGTGAATACCGACCCTATGAGCTATTTGCAGTTCTTGGCAAATACGTTTGGCTCTAAGAAAGGACGCGAGTATGAAGTTTATAAGCACATTCCACAGAAGGGCACTCTCACTTATACGGATGTCGTGCACAATGACTTTTTCTTCAGTTATGAGGAATCCATTCCGACGTTTTCTTGGGAACTTGCCGATGGTGACACTATTATTATAGGTTATCCATGCCACAAAGCCGTTTGTCAGTTCCGTGGGCGCACTTGGACAGCGTGGTATTCGTTGGACTTGCCTTTTGATAATGGTCCATGGAAGTTAGGTGGTTTGCCCGGACTCATATTGGCGGCTTCTGAAAGCCGACATGAATTCTCGTTTGTTGCTACAGGCATAGAACAGATGCGGCAAACAGCAACCATCAGCTTTCAGCCCAAGCGTTACTTGCGTTCTACCCCTGCCAAGTTTCAGCGTTTGCTTGAAGATTACTGGAAAGACCAATGGAACACTACCAACCGCTTGCAAGGCAGCGGATATAGCGAACCGCCTAAGGCGCAGCGGAGTTTCAATGCCTGTTTAATGGAAAAATACGAATAACCGATATGCAATAACCATTTGGTAAGTCATGAGATATGCCATACTTTTCATACTTCTGCTAACAAACCTTTCGCTCTCTGCACAAACCTTCACAGGAAAGGTGAAGGGTAAGAAAGGAGAGCTCTTGGTAGGTGCCTCGGTTGTGGCATCGACTGAGAGCAAGTCAACCGTGGCGTATTGTCTCACAAGCGATAAGGGTGAATATAAGCTGACTATTCCTAAAGGGAAAAATCCTGCAAGTATAACGGTAAGTTATATTGGTTATCAGAAGAAGACAATACCGTTTGCCGATTTGAAGGATGGCATGACTATCACGTTGGCAGAAGGTGGCTTCAAGCTAAATGAAGTAAAGATAAAAGCGGAGCGTATAAAAAGCACAGGAGACACGCTCACATATTCGGTTGCTGGTTTCCGCCAGGGGCAAGACCGAAGCATTGCCGACGTGATTGCCAAGATGCCTGGACTTGAGGTAAGAGCTGATGGCAAGGTGGAATACCAAGGAAAACCTATCAACAAGTTCTATATCGAGGGACTTGACTTGATGGGGTCGCAATATGGTGTTGCCAACCAAAACATCTCAGCTGATAAGATAAAGAGTGTGCAGGTGTTGGAGAATCATCAGTCGGTGAAGTCGTTGCGTGGCGTGTCGTTCAGCGAACAGGCTGCTCTCAATCTTGTGTTGAAGGATGATGCCAAAGCCGTATGGACTGGAGCGGCAGACATAGGTCTTGGTTATGGTGATGATTTTCTATATGACTGCCGACTGATGGGTATGCGTTTCAACAAGAAGTATCAGACGCTGATGATGTACAAGAACAACAACATCGGCAAGCAACTCGACAATGAGGTGCTCGACCTTGCTGCATTGTTGAAGGGAAGAACTGGCTCTGAGTCGGGCTTTCTCTCTATGATGTCGGTTGCGGCTCCCGATCTTGCAGACAACCGCTATACTTTCAACAATAGTCATCTTGTTGCCGGCAATTGGCTTTGGAAGACTGGCAAGGATTCGGAACTGCGTGTGCAAGGCAATGGATTTATAGACAAGACCGACATGCAGGACTATAGTTCATCCACTTATCTCACCCTTGCCGACATGCCAGTCATAGTTGAGGAGCAGAATGTCAGCAACACCCGAAGCGAATGGAAGGGTGAGGCCAACTATCAGTACAACGGCAGCAAGAGTTTCATCAAGAACAACCTTAAAGGTTATGTTGACTTCAACAAGAGTGTCGGCACGATGATGTACAACGGCCAGCGCACCGACATGATGGTGAAGCCGCACAAGCGCAGTATTACTGAGGATTTTCAGATGTCGCACACCACGGCAAAGGGCAACATATACAACGTTGACAGTTATTGGACCTATAGCTATCTGCCGGGACAGTTGCTCACCATTGGCGGAATGACAGAACGGCTGAATCTCGGTTTCTTCTCCACACAGAATGAAATGCAATATAAACTGAAAGTCGGCAGACACTATCTCAACAATGAGTTGGGAGTGAACTACGACTATCAGAGCATTGGTGTGGCAATGGGCGAGGAAGCTGAGAAGACAAATGTGTATCAGTTGCTTCGCATGTATTGGTCTCCTTCAATGTCGTTCCTTTTCGGAAAGCACAGGATTGGAATAAAGTCGAAGATAAGTTATGCCCATCAGTCTTACCGTGAGTCGAGAAGCAATCATCTGTGGATAGACCCTTCGGTGGGTTGGAATTGGAAGGCAACGGTTGTTTCTGAATTTTCGGCCAATGTTGGTTATGCTCATGCGCCATTGATGGGAAGGTCTATCTATGACACTCCAATCTTCACAAGCTATCGCACGCAGAAAGTGAATAGAGGCAAGACGGATGCCACTCACTCCTTTCATGCAACAGCAGCCTATAAATACACCAATCCTGTGTCGGGACTGTTCTTCAATGTTCGTCCTTCGTATAATAGAATGTCGGGAAACATCCTTTACGAGAGTGTGATGAACGGCAATATCTACACCATGACTGCCACCGACAAGGAATATGCCATGCAGACAATAGGCGTTTCTGGTCGTGTAAGCAAATCGTTTGGATGGGCAAAGACACTTGTCGGTCTTGGTGTTTCACACATGGTTACAGATTACTGTATGCTTGTGTCGGGCATTGTGAATGACGCACGTATGAACACAACCGCCGTTTCGTTCAACTACTCATTGCGTCCAGCGAAATTTCTTTCTGTTGAGGGTAAGTCGAATGTGAACATTTACAAGCAGAAGAACCTCACGGCTCCCGAACTCTCTTCCGACCCCACAACCGACTGGGAACATTTTCTTAAACTGTATGTATTCCCTGCCAAAGGATGGATGCTGAGCGTGAAGAACGAACTCTTCCATACCAACGACAAGAGCATCAGCATAAACCACTTTCTTGACCTTGCCATTGCATACAAGGCCAAGCGTTGGGAGTTCTCTGTCACTGCAAACAACCTTATAGGCACTTCTGAGTTTGAACGAAGAACTCTCGGCAACACCATTGAGTCGTATAGCATTACTCGTCTTCGTCCAAGAGAAGTGCTTGCAAAGTGGAGTATGGATTTGTAAACTACAAGAAGTCCTTTAATGCAAGAAAGATTACTAAGAAAGTCATAACGAAGCCAATTATGAAGAAGAACCAGAAGAACCACTGGGAATAGTGACCGAGTTCTTGACAATCAGTTTTTTGAATGTTACTATTGTTGTTTATCACTATCAACCGAGGAGCTACAGATACTCCTCGATTTCCTCTTCCAGATAATCCGGGTAGCAGCCCGGATAGAGATCCACAGCCCGTCTTGCAGCCGTACGTGCCTCATTCATCTTGCCTTGCTGTCCTAACGCCAGGGCATACTCCCTGTTCATATGGCTCAACGTTTCGTCAAAGACGCCTTCCCTGTCCCAATATTTAATGGCGCGCGACATCAGGAATTCAGCTTCATGGTCCTGCTTCATCGATCCCCAATACCAGAAGGCCAATGCCACTCCGTCGCGGTCATGGGTGGCCTTCAGGAGTTCTATCGCCTGCTGGAACAATTCGTCGGACTTCTGCTGTCTGCCGTATGTCTGCAGGATTTCCGCATATGAGCGCAATGCCACAGCCAGATCCTTCGTCTTTGCATATATCATGGATTCAGGCTGCAGAGCAGTTTCATAGAACTGGATTGCTTCTGATTGCAGTTCAAGTTCAGCGGCGCATCCGGCAATGAACTTGGCGATTTCAAATCGCCATGGCGCATCGGCTCGTCTTACCACATCCCACCAGAGCTCGATGCCAGTCTGGGTATCACCCTCTTTTATGTCAATCCTGCCTTGCTGCACAGAGAGCAGCAGGCGTTCTTTGGCATTCTGCTCGTCAGCAAGCTCTTCTTCTATCAATGTTCTTGCCGCAGCATAATCCCCACGTTTCAGTCTGGCCTCAAAATCCCAGTCGGCAAGTGCTCTCCGGTATACCGTTCCCATCACGAAATCAGGAATGGCACCTCCTTCGAAAACCGGCCGGATAGCTTCAAGCGTTTCTTCGTCTGGCTTTATCTCGCCAAAGAAGATGCCTCGAGCGTCTTCAATGTGAGCGGCACACAACTCATAATCATAATGCGTCAGACTGTTGGATGCCTCGGTGAGAGCCTTGAAGAAGCGCACACCGGGAGCAAAAGAGGCATTATCAGAGTCAGAATGCAGATTTTGCATCCGCTCCTCGTAGATGGCTGCGGTGCAGTAGCTTCCCCTCTCATTGCAGGAATCGACGATGGAGGAATACAATACCGACAGGTCTGCCGGCGAGAATCCATAATTGAAATGTGTGAAGTCAACGTAGTCTCTATATGCCTCTATGGATTTGCGCGACATTCCCAGCCTTACATACAATTCATAGCGTATGTAGGAGATCATGCTCAGCGCCGGAGAATTCTCACCATACAGCCTTATCGCCATGAGCTCTGACTTTTCGAGATATTCATTCGCCTTGGAATAGTTGTCGTTAGCCAACAGTGCTTCTATCTCAAGATACATGATACGTATGGGATGAATCTCCGGAACACGTCTCTTGCCGATGAGCGTCTTGGCCTTTTCGAGCCACATCCTGCTACTGTCCATACTGTCGTTTAATGCACACTGGCGGGAGATGTACAGACAGACCATGATGTTCCGGTCTGTTTCTTCCTCCATCTCGTTTTTGCGGAATGCATTGTATGCGTATGCGAATGACTTGGCGAGAAGGCCCAGATTCCAGTACATCTCTGAGAGATACATGAGCTGGTACTGATGCAACAGAGGAGAGGGTTCTGCCGTCTCGAAGCACACCGTAGCCTCATCGTATCTGAAGATTCTGGAATACAGTGCTCCCATCATGTCGAAGAGTCTCTGGTTTCCGGTGATATTGAAGGTTGAGAGGAGAAGCCTGAAGTCGAAACGCTGTTCCAGGCTGCTCACCGCCTGACGGGGACTTCTGTGAAACGAGAGTTCCACATTTGATGCGAACAGGATGGCATCCGTCTGGAAAGCCGAGACAAACTGCAGGTCCTTCTCCGGAAATT